>JAJRXO010000346.1 GCA_024276255.1 Chloroflexota bacterium
ATCAAGACCGAACAAAGCCTCGTCGATCACCGTGTTCACATGCTCGACCGCTGTGAGCACACCCTTGCCATTGTAACGATCCATATCGCCATCACGCAATTCGACGGCCTCATGCACACCCGTGCTGGCGCCGCTGGGCACAGCGGCCCGGCCGGAAAGGCCGGTATTGGTAATTACTTCCACTTCCACCGTGGGGTTGCCGCGGCTGTCGAGTATTTCACGACCTATTACGCTATCGATTTCATGATACATGGTTGAACTCCTTGATTGAGAATATGTGCCGGTATCTCGTGTAAAATACCGGGGATTTGGATAACCGTTCAGTCAGATTGGCCAGCTGCTCTGAGCAGAAACATGTCCAATACGTTAAAAAGACGCTGCATATCGGCCGGTGTAAGTTCACCCATATGAGCAATGCGGAATGTCTGATTCTTCAACGGACCGTAGCCATTGCCGATCACGCAGTCATGCTGCCGGGCAAAATCGATCATGGCCGGGATGTCGATCTGGCGATCGTTGCGCAGGCAGGTCACCGTGGGCGAGGCATACGCCTTGTCGGGAAACAAACTGAAACCGCGCTGTGCGGCCCAGGCGTGCGTAAGCGCCATGCACTCATGATGGCGGGCCCAGCGCTGCTCCAGACCCTCGGCCAGCATGCGTTGCATTTGCAGCTCTGCCGCGTAGAGCAGGCTGATGGCAGGTGTGGTGGGCGTGGCGCGTTCGCTCTGCACTGCATCTTCCAGGCGTAGCAAGTCCCAATACCAGCCGCGATGCGGTACGGTGCGGGCCCGCTTCAGCATCCGTTCGGAGACAGCCGCAAATGCCAGGCCCGGGGGCAGGGCAAAGGCTTTCTGCGACGAGCATAGCATAAAATCAAGCTCCCAGTCGTCGAAGGCAATACGCGTGCCGCCAGCCGACGATACCGCATCCACCAGCAGCAACACATCAGGATAGCGCGTCCGCACGAGGGTGGCAATGGCGGCGATATCGCTGATCACGCCGGTGCTGGTTTCGTTGTGCACGATGGTCACGGCGTCGAAACCGCCCGCCTCCAGCTGCGCAGCCACGTCCTCGGGCCGCACTGGCTGTCCCCAGGGGATATCCACCCGCACCGATTGACAGCCGTTGCTGACGCTGATCTTGTGCCAGCGATCGCCGAATGCGCCGGCAACCATATTTAGCACCTTGCGATGCGGCCGTACGGCATTGCGGATGGCGGCTTCCTGCAGGCCGGTGCCCGAGGCAGCAACGATATAAATGTGCTGGTCGGTGAGCAGGATCTCACCCAGCTGATCGAGCAAGTGATAAAACAAGCGCCGGAATGCAGCCGAGCGATGCCCGATCATGGGCTGAGCCTGAGCTGCCAGCACCTCGTCATTGACTTCAGTGGGGCCTGGGATGTAAAGGGTAGGATGAGACATAGGATGATGTAAGGGGGAATTGCTGACCAACGTATAAGGTTAACAGACTACGACCGCAGGAGCAAAACAGAGCGGTAATTGATCACAGTCGCCAGGTGGCGCGCAGGCGATCAGGGTACAGCAGCAGGTCCAGCGCCTCGTTAATGTCTCGACAATAGAGATCAGCAGCCTGCAAGGCCGCCAATGACATCCCTTCAGGTCCGTTCACCGCGATGCCCAGCGCCGCCCGCTGCAACATGGGCGCATCATTGCGCCCATTACCCACAGCCACCACATGTTCAGGTCCCAGGCTTTGCACAAAAGCGCGTTTTTGCGGCCCGCCGGGCCCGGATTCCAACAGCTGGAACTCAATGCCCAGCATACGGGCGGCCTCTTCCCCACCGCCATGCGTGTTGGCCGTCAATAGATAAATATCCAGTTGGGGGCGCAATTGCTGCAAGCGCTCATGTACGCCCGCCAATACGGTGCCGTCCAGGGCCAGTGTGCCATTCATGTCCAGCACCAGATGTTGCAAATGCAGGGTAAAAGCATCGGGGATATCAATTGTAATCATGGCTCACCTCGTGTGAGTTGCAGGCAGCAAACAGAAAAAGGCACGACGCTGGGAGCGCTTGCCGGGCGCCGGAGCGTGCCGTCCCTTATCGCCGCAGATAAACTTCGATCTGGCTGAGTAAAACCTTTTTCCCGCTGTCGGGATTCACATCATAGACCGCAATACGGCCCGGACGGGCAGTGGGCAATTTGCGCATGGTGATTTTGATCTGCCAGTTGCCGAGGGTATCGGTTTTGGTGCGTCCCTGCCCCCACACTCCGCCGATCAGATCTTCGATACGCACCAGCACGCGATTGTTGTGTACACCCACGGCGGTACCTGTGATCTCAACCACGCCTTTAATGCGGCTGTCGGCCGCAGGGCTGAGGATGGATGCCGCTTGCTGGCTGTCGGCCGCGCCCGCAAATCGCACATTGACCCAGGCCAACAGGCTCAGGCTGCCGTCACGGGCGCTTTCATTGTAAAGCGCCACCCGGCCTTCGGTTGTGGTGGGCGGATTGCGGAATGTCACATCGACCGTGTACTGCCCCATCTCTCCGATGTCAGCAGCATTGGTTGTGGCGCCTGCTTCACCCAGCACCTCGCCATCAGCCAATTCAACCCGCACCAACACAAAATTCTCAAATACACCCTCGGCCGAGCCGCTAACCAGCACATGATCGACCAGAATCGCTCCGAACGGGGGCGAAGTGATAGTGCCGCTCGGCCCCAGTTCCAGTTCGGGCTCCGCTGTAACGGTGGCGGTGGCGTCAGATTCCGCCGGTTTAGTGGTGTCGCTCTCGGGCAAGGGGCCATCCAGCAATTCGATACGATCGACCAGGATCTGCCGCCCGTTATAATCAGCGGCTGCATAACGCAGCTCGCCCCACACCTGAACCCGACCATCGTACTGGCTCAAGCGCTGCAATATAGCCTGAATGTCGGGATCATTGCTGAAGATGCCGTGGCGGTTGCCCTTGGCGCCCTCGAAATAATCATCGTAGGGACTGTCGTCCGGCAGGCTGACGACCCTGCCCTTCCAGCCCACCACAGCTTTCGAATCGGGGCGGGGCATGCCCACACTGACGATCGTAATCACATAGCCAGCGGTATCCACCTGCCCCCACCAACGGGACTGCGATTTGGTATTGTCGATCAGCACATCGAGTGCATTGGCAGGGGTGTTATCGCTGCTCCCCACCACTACCAGCCAGGGCCCACTGCCGTAGGCGATCAGCTTTTCCATGCCCGTCACTTCCACCGTGGCCGCATCTATCTCGCCGAACTGTTCCGGGGCGGGCAGGTCGAGCTGATAAGCCTCCGTCACATACTGCAAGGCCAGGTCTCGCGCCTGGTCCGGCGGAGGAGTGGGGACAGGCGTGGGCACGGGCGTGGCTGATGGTTCAGCATCGGGAATTACGCTGGCCTCGGGGGTTATACCATCCTCCGGCGGCTGCGGGGCCGGCGTCGAAGCGGTCTGAACAGTAGGGGGTGAGGGAACCTGGAGTGGCAGCGTGCTCACACAGGCGCTGAGCATCATCACGCCCAGCAGAACTGCAGTCAGATACCATTTGTTGGTACGAAGCATGAAACATCTCCCCGAAAAAATGGTTTTGATCATTGCTGGCTAATCTTAGTCGCTTCCCGACAGAAGTTCAAGTGAGGCAAACGGGCCGGCAATTGGCCCCATCCAATTGCCGGGCTTTGGTTCTGTACATTGCTGTGGTCAGGGGTTAGAATAGGAAGACAGGACAATGTTCATCATCAACTGGCAGTTTTTGCCATGAAATATCTGGAGGTTTTACCAACATGGAACGTACAACTGGAACATTCACCGTAAAAACCGGCCTGGCCGATATGCTGAAGGGCGGCGTGATCATGGATGTCACGAACGCGGAGCAGGCTCGCATCGCTGAGGAAGCCGGGGCCTGTGCCGTGATGGCCCTGGAGCGGGTGCCGGCGGACATTCGCGCCCAGGGCGGCGTGGCCCGCATGAGCGATCCCGAAAAGATCCTGGAGATCATGGATGCTGTGACCATCCCGGTCATGGCCAAGGTGCGCATCGGCCACTTTGTGGAAGCGCA
>JAJRXO010000347.1 GCA_024276255.1 Chloroflexota bacterium
CGCGTGATAGCGTCATCCAAAGAAAGCTCGCCCACGAGTGTCTGGGTAAGGCGATCGCGAACGGTGTCGAAGACGATGCGATTGTAGGGGTAGGCCTGGAGCTCGATGGCGATGGGCGACAATTTGCCGACCTGGCTTACAAACACATCCAGGGATTTTTTGGCCTGGGGAAGATCGGTCTCGAAGGGGACGCCTTTCTGAGAGAGACCGAGATGGGCGGGGATGAAGAGGGTGCGGGCAGAGAATTCGGAAAGCACATCCTCACTGGACAGGTATTCCATCACACGGGCGACTTCTTGCGGGTGCTCGGTGTCTTTGATGGCGACGAGGGCCGCACCGCCCGGCATGCCGGTGCAACCACCGGGGCCACAGGGGTTGGGGACAGCCTCCCAGTCGAAGGCATCACCGATCTGGTCGCTGAACTGGCCAACTTGCCAGCTACCAGACATGTAGAACACGACCTGGGCGTTGCCAAATTCTTCGTTGGCGCCGGCATAACCGGTGTTGCCAGCCCAGATTTCCATAGGCATGATACCATCTTTATGCCAGTTGACGAACATCTCGGCCATGTTGCGGAATCCTTCGTCGCCAGCGACGGTGGGATATCCGTTTTCATCGAAGAACTTGGCGCCCATGCTGATGGCCGGTCCGGCAAAACGATGGCCACTGCGATCCATGGCCATGGGGAAGGGGATGTCGAGCTTGTCGGCGACCTGCTTGGCCGCAGTGGCCCATTCTTCCCACGTGACCTGATCGGAATTGTCGCTGGGGACAGGTACACCGGCCTGTTCGAAGAGAGTACGATTGATGAAGGGGCCGGTGATGGTTAGCTGGGTCTGGAAACCGTAAATGCCCTTATCGTCGCCGGAGGGACGCAGCCAGGGCAGGGTGGAACCGAAATTCTGTTGCCAGTAGTCAGGGTTGCTAAGGTAGGGGCGGAGGTCCAGGTAGTATTGCGAAAGACCGCCCAGGTCGGTGACGCGAGCCATATCGGGGCCTTCACCGGCGGCAAGCTGAATGGGCAGGTTCTCCAAGATCTGAGAGTAGGCCACGTTATCCATGACCACCTTAATGTCGGGGTTTTCCGCTTCGAAGCGATCCAGAAGGTCGCGCATGACAATATCTTCGTTGCCGTCGGTGTACCAAGTCATACGCAGGACGACCGGTTCTTTTTCCGCCGCAGGGGCCTGGGTGGGCGCGGGAGCCTCGGTTGGCACAGGCGTCGCAGTGGGAGAAGGCGCTTCTGTGGGTGCGGCGCCGCCACATGCTACCAAAAGTAGGGCGGTGAAAACAAACAGGGTCATAAGCAGGCCAAATCGTCTGATGTTCATTTCTTCCCTCCGTGAAGATTTAGGTGAAATGAGAGGATTGGATGAAGGGGGATGGAGAAGACGGTCATTATCGCTAGGCAACCTCCTTTCAGTGGAACAGGCCGGTCGTGTTATGAGAAAGTGTGTTCTTGCTATCTATTTCGAAGTCTTTCGTGTCAGCGCCAACCCCGCGATGGAGCGGGTGCAAGTTGTGGGATTAGCCCTCGCTGCCTGCAAAGGAGATTGCCCAAACTGGTCCTATTTTCCTCTTCTCAATGGTGCTCGCCTTCATCAAAATGTGACTTTTCGGATTGGCGGTGCGCAAGATGCGCGTTTGATGAGTGTCGAGCGAGAGGTAATCTGGCTGCTCAACATCAGGGGCTGTTGTGCCTGCTCGACCAGCATTTTCAGAGCCCAGAATCCTTCCTGAAAACGAGGATAGGAAATGGAAGTCAGAGGGGGATCGAAGGTCTGGGCAAGTGTGGTGTTATCGAAGGAAATCACGGAGAGATCCTCGGGGATTTTGCGTCCGGCATTTTGGAAAACGGGTAAGGCCTGCATGGCATAAGCGTCGTTGATGCAAAGCACCGCGGTGATCTCGGGGCTGTTCTCCAGAATAGTTTGAGCAGCAGCGTCGCCTGGTCCCAGGGCGATCCAGCGTTCGGGGGCGGTGATTCCCTGCTCAGCCAGCGCTTCGCGGTAGCCATGCAAACGGGCGTGGGTATAGCTGTAACTGAGATCCCCACCCACAAGGGCGATGGCCCGGTGCCCCAACTCGAATAAGCTATTCATGGCTTCGATGGTGATGCCGATTTCATCTCGCCCCACAGCAGATATTTGTGCGTCGGGCGCCTGGCGCCCCAGGAGTACAACCGGCAAACCAAGTTTGCGCATTTCCTCGACCAGGGGTTCGTGCATGCGGGCCCCGATGACAAGCACACCATCGGGGCGCAGCGCTTCATCAGAGAGGTAGAGGCGCGTGACGTGGCTTTGCGGCAAGTTTTCTTCGTTCACGGCCAGATTAAGCTGGATGTGATAGCGAATGGCTGCGGCCTGAATACCCTGCAAGAGTTCGCTGAAGACCTGGCTGGAACGGAGGATGGCTGGATGAAGGACAACGACCGAGGATATCTGGGTGCCTGTGTCCGTCTTTTTTGCCTCGCTCCTTTTTGTATCAGCGAGATGGCTGCTTGTTCCGGGGCGAGCTGCTTCCCGTCCTTGCAGCTCATACAATGCCTCAAGCACGCGCCGTCTCGTTACTTCGGAGACGCCCTGTTTGTTATTGAGTGCCAGCGAGACGGTGCTGGTGGAGACGCCGGCGTATTGAGCGATTTCTCGTACAGATGGCATGAGTCATTTCCTTGAGAACGAACAAACGAACGAACGATTCGATTGTAATGCCATTTTCTGTTCCTTGTCAAATCTGTTATTGCCGTATTTACAGAAACGGCCGGACTCGATTACAATAGGTTATAATTAATTCGTCAATAGGAAAAAATAAAATAGCAACCCAGAGTTGCCCTTCTCAAGCGCCACCGCTAGGCAACCTGTGGTAGAATACTGAAATATCTCCGTTACAAAGCTTATGATCAGTCCAACATGGTTTTCTTCTTATGATTACCGGAAGTAATATCAATCGTGTCAAGACTCATAACCGTAATGCTGTACTGCAGGTGCTTTTGCAGCAGAGCGCCCTTTCACGTGTGCAACTGGCCGACCTGACCGGCCTTTCGACAACCACCATTACGAATCAGGTGGCGGAATTGCTGGACAGGGGATATTTACGCGAGGACGGGACAATGACGCCGCCAGGAAAACGGCAAGTGGGACGACCACAGCGGGCGTTGCGTCTGGTGCCTGAGGCTGGCTATGCGTTGGGTGCTCATATTGGCGTGGGGCGAGTTCGGGTAGCCGTGACGGACTTGCAGGGGCAGCCTCTGCAGGTAGACTCGTTCGAGCATGAGATTGAGACCTCGCCTGAGCAGGTGCTGCAACGGATCATTGAGCATTTTGCCGGCGTGGTGGCCTCCAGCGAAATCGATGCCAGACGGCTTATTGGCGTAGGAGTCGGGGCATCGGGGCTGGTCGATCCTGCCACCGGCTACAACCTGGTGGCCCCCAATTTGGGGTGGCACCAGGTTCCTGTACGGGATTGGCTACACGAGCGGTTGGGCTTGCCGGTGGCGGTGGACAACAATGTACGGGCTATGACCCTGGGGGAGGCATATTTTGGCGGCAATTTCCATCGCAAGGTGATGGCCTTCATTTATGGCCGTATTGGCGTGGGTGCAGGATTTTGGATGGGAGACGGGCTGTATCGAGGCAGCCGGGCGGGTGCTGGGGAAATCGGTCATACCACAGTGTTGCCCCATAGCGGTGAACGTTGTCGTTGCGGAAACGCTGGCTGCCTGGAAACGGCGCTCTCAGAACCGGTCCTTATACGATCGGCACGTGAGCTCAGTGTCGAACAACCCCATGGTCTGCTGGCGCAACTGGCCCGTCAAAGCGAGGAGTTCACTCTGGAAGTGCTGTTCGAGGCGGCGCGCGGCGGTGATGTCTCCGCCCTGGCGCTGCTTCATGCCCGCACTGAATACCTGGGCATTTCCCTGGCCAATCTGGTCAACATCCTCAACCCCGAAGTGATTGTCCTGGGCGGTATGTTTGCCCAGGCCTTTGATTTGTTCCAACCCATACTCCTGCGAGCGATCCGCCGCCGCTCTTTTGCCGGTCTGGGAGATGCCGTGGCCATTCAGAAAAGCACCTTTGGCGCGCAGGCAGGCGTGACTGGCGCGGCGACGCTGGCCCTACACACTTTCTTTTATGACGCGGATGAGCTGCCCCGACCCGAGGGACAGCCAAACCGCTTTCTATTCACCTGAATCATGAGCATATCCGATATCCGCCTTGCGTTTGTCCCTATTGCCCGCACGACCTTTGATATTCCTTTTGCCGAGGAGAAGGCTGCTCTGGCTCGAGCCCAATTGCACCAGGCAGGATTTCACTTCGCGGGTCCACAAGCGCTGGTGATAACGTTGGAAAGCGCTGAGGAAGCGGCTGCGGCGCTCAGTCACGAGCCTGTCGATTTGATCGTACTGTTTCAGGCCACCTTTGCCGACACTACCATGGCCATGAAGCTGGCTGAAGCCAGCTCGGCCCCGGTCTTGCTGTGGGCGGTGCCCGAACCACATACGGGCGGACGTCTGCGCCTGAATTCGTTATGCGGCATCAACCTCGCTGCGCACGCGTTCACCCGCGCCGGTGTGGCCTATCAAACGGTGTTTGCGCCGCCGGATGCCGCCGAAGCTGTTGATAAAATCGCCGCTTATGCCCGAGCCTGCCAGGTGAAACGAAAACTGGCGCAGAGTCGCCTGGGCCGGGTAGGCGAGCATCCTGCGGGCTTTGAGACATGCGAGCCGGATGCAAACGCGCTTAAGCGCGTTTTTGGGCTGGATTTAATCCAGCTTGATTTGCAACAGGATGTATTTGCGCCCGTGCGCCAACTACCACCGGCGGTAACCGAAGCGCAGATGCAGGCCCTGACGCAGCACCTGACCAATCTCCGCGAGCTCGACCCCGAGGCCACGCGCTGCACCCTCGCCACCTACCAGATCCTCGAGACCCTGGCCCGTCAGCAGAATCTCGACGCCTTTGCCATTCGCTGCTGGCCCGAATTTTTCACCGAGCTGGGTTGTGCCGCCTGCGGCGCCATGTCGTTGCTCAACGACGCCCTGATTCCGGCCAGTTGCGAAGCCGACGTCAACGGCGCCCTCACTGAGCTGATCTTGCAGGAGATCGCGCAGGCGCCCGCCTTTGGCGCCGACATGGTCTCGCTCGATGCTGAACGGGATGCCGTGGTGCTGTGGCACTGCGGCAAAGCTCCCCTGAGCATGGCTGACCCGGACATGCCCATCGGCGCCACCATTCATTCCAACCGCAAACTCCCCCTACTCATGGAGTTTACGCTCAAGCCCGGCCGGGTGACTGTGGCCCGCCTTAGCCATGCCACCGGCGACTACCGGTTGGTGGTAGGCCGAGGCGAGATGGTGCGCGGCCCCCAGGCCTTCTCCGGCACCAGCGGCTACCTTCGTTTCGACCGTCCCGCCGCCAAAGTACTCGACACCATCCTGACCGAGGGCCTGGAACATCATATTGCCCTGACTTATGGTGATCACATGCCCGCCCTGCGCTCTTTGGCCGAGATGCTTGCGCTACCTATCCTCGAACTAACCTGATCCGCCATCTATCACTCTTTAATACCGGAGCATTCCATGAAATTCTTCCTCGACAGCGCCAAAGTTGACGAAATCGCCTACGCCCTCGACGCCTTCGCTATCGACGGCGTCACCACCAACCCCCGTCATGTGCAAGTGGCCGGCAAACCCTTCCTCACCACCATTCGCGAGATCGCCGAATTGGTGGTCGGAACCGACATACCGGTCTCGGTGGAGGTGAATCCCCACATCATGGCGACCGAAGCCATGGTGGCTGAAGCCCGCAAGCTGGCCGCCATCTCGCCCAACTTTGTCATCAAGTTGCAGTGCGTAGAGCCCGTATTCAAAGCCATTCGCATACTCAATGAAGAAGGCATCCGCGTCAATTGCACCCTGATCTTCTCGGCCATGCAGGCGTTGCAGGCCATGCGCAGCGGCGCCGCCTTCATCTCGCCCTTTATCGGCTGGAAAGAAGCCAACGCCGAAGAGACCCGCAGTTTTATCGAAGAAGTTACGCTCATTCGCGACAATTACGGCTTTGAAAGCGAGATCATCGTGGCTGCTGTGCGCAACGCCCGGCAGATCGTTGACGCCGCCATGGTGGGTGCAGACATCGTCACCGCCGGGCTGGCCGTCTATCAGGCTGGCTTCGACCATCCTTACACCCGCGACGGTATCCAGAAATTTTGCGATTTCTGGGATCAAACCGAATACGAGTAAACCATGTTTCTCAATCAGCCCGGTTTGCACGCCCAGCAGGGCTACGAGCCGTTGGAAGCGCTCAGCCTGTTGGAGACCACGGTCCAGGGCGCCCGCTTCCAAAGCGCCGTAGGCGTGCTGGAGGTGATCTTCTATGCGCCCGGCGTGGTGCGACTGCATCTGCAAAGGGCCGAGCTGCCCGATTACGGCTTGCTGGTGGCCGAACCGCAGCCAGTGGACGTGCGGGTCGAGGCCATCGTCGGGGGCTGGAAACTATGCGCGGGACATTCCTGTCTGGAACTGCGCAACAATCCCCTACGTCTACGCTGGTTGCATGGCCAGCGCCAGCTCCTGACATCGGTCAGCGACCGCACCATCCTCGACCAACCCCGCTTTCCCGCTCTGGCCAGCCAGCCCCAGCGCTGGTGGCTGGCTTTGTCCCTGGATAGCGAGACGTCGGTCTATGGCCTGGGCGATAAATTCAACGCTCTCAATCGCCGCGGTCAGTTGCTCACTTCCTGGAACGAAGACGCCACGACCGTCAACGCCGAGCTTTCCTACAAAAACATACCCTTCTTGTGGAGCCCGCAGGGCTGGGGTCTGTTCTGGCACAGCACGGCCAAGATCGCGCATGGCGTGGGCTATGCCCCATGGTCGCATCGCAGCTACATTGCCCAGCTGGAAGACCCCAATCTCGACCTGTTCCTGCTGGCCGCCGACACACCAGCCGGATTGCTGCGCCAGTACACCCATCTCACAGGGCGGGCGCCTCAGCCCCCTCGCTGGAGCTACGGCGTGTGGATGTCTCGCGCTTATTATCATACGGCCGACGAGGCGCTGGAAGTGGTCCGCACGCTACGCCAGCGCCGCATCCCCTGTGACGTGCTGCTTCTGGATGGCCGCGCCTGGCACAAAATGGAGACCCGCTTCGATTTCCAGTGGGACCCCGAGCGCTATCCCGATCCGGCCGCTTTCGTGGCCGAGCTGCGCCGCCTGCACATCCGTCTAAATCTCTGGGAATACCCCTACATCTCGGTTAAGAATCCGCTTTTCAACGAGCTGGCTGCGCGGGGCTATCTCCTGAAAAACGAGGCTGGGGAGCCCTATGTGCATCGCTGGCTACCGTGGCCCTTCAGCGAGCTGTACCCGCACCTGATGCCCAGTGGCATCATCGACTTCACCCATCCCGGCGCCTACGCCTGGTATCGCGAGCAACACAAGGCTCTGCACGAGATCGGCGTCAGCGTGATGAAAACCGACTACGGCGAATCCATCCCCGCCGATGTGGTGGCCGCCAATGGAGATCGCGGCAGCCGCCTGCACAATGTGTACGCCTTGCTCTACAATCGCTGCGTGTATGAGGCCGCCGCCCAATATGGCCCCGATGGAGCGCTGGTGTGGGGGCGCGCCGGCTGGATCGGCAGCCAACGTTATCCCGTACAATGGGGCGGCGATCCGCAAAGCGACTGGGAAGGTCTTGCCGCCAGCATTCGCGGCGGGCTCTCCTGGGGCATGAGCGGCGGCCCCTATTACAGCCACGATATCGGCGGCTTCACCGCGACCCGTCCCGAGCCCGAGCTGTATGTGCGCTGGGCGCAGGCGGGCGTCATGGCTTCGCACACCCGCTTCCACGGTCTGGGCCCGCGCGAGCCCTGGGCCTTCGGCGAAGAGGCCGAGGAGATCGTGCGCACATGGCTCAACTGGCGCTATCGCCTCATCCCCTACTTGCAGGCCTGCGCCGCGGAAGCCGCCACCAGCGGTCTGCCTGTGATGCGGGCCATGCCCCTGGCATTCCCCGGTGATCCCGTGGCCTGGCAATTTGAGCATCAATACATGCTTGGCCCCTCATTGCTGGTGGCGCCGGTAATCCGGCCCGGCGGTCGCCTGCGCTTTTACCTGCCGGCCGGGCGCTGGTACGACATCTGGGAAAAGCGGTGGCGGCAAGGCCCCGGCTTTTACGAAGAGGAACGTCCGCTGGCGCACATCCCCGTGTTCGGCCGTGAAGGCGCCATGTTGCCCCTGGGCCCGGCCGTGCAACACACCGACGCCCTGGCGTCCGACCTCGATATCGAGGAAGTATGGGCCTTTGGCGAGCCCAACCAACACCTTCCCCTGGTCAATGGTCAACACTTCATCGCAGACAAACAATGGCCATGGGTCAAACTCTAACGACCAACCATCCATCCTACTACCCAACCATCTCACCAACCACCTGAGTACAGTCATGAGAGTTTTCATGAGTATCGATCTCGCCCCGAACAAGACAGGCGAGAGTATCGTTGTTCTAGCGATATAGCCTCCACGCCCTGTCCCTTACGTTTATGGGCATTCTTCGACATAATTGGGCGTGTAAGTCTCTTCATCTGTGATCAACACAACATCCAGTCGCGCTGCATCTTCTCGTGAGCGGAAACGCAGTGTGTGCGTGCCGGCGGATAACCACCAACGATATTCGATCGTCCTATCTGAATTGAGCCGCTGCCAGAGCCAGTTCCATTCCTCATTTCCAACGCCGCCGATTGGAAGTATTTCGAAGTGGAACTCATCGCCGCCATCGAATGAAACGAAGAATGAATTTCGGTTCCATGCTTGACCCATCGCCCTCACCCAGGGATAATAGTAGTCTGATTTGGGAACGCTGAATGAATATTCAACATAACCTTCCGACCAGTCGTCGATGGTATAAATGTACTGGCAACCGGAAGCTTCATTCGATGTTCCGAGGCCGATGGGCTGATACCTGATACCGTCTTCCGCCTCAGATAGCCAAACAATCGATGACGGGGTGGTAATGGGTGTGGGGGTGAATGTTGGTTCAGGAGTGGGGGTAACAGTGGCCGAAAGTGTGGGCGTATAGGTGGGGGTAAATGTTGGCCTAGGAGTGGGGGTAACTGTGATGGAAGGTGTGGACGTGGGCGCAATTGAAGGCGTTGGACTAGCAGCGATATGGCTTAATAGAAGGACGGGTAGGAATGTTCGTGTTCCCTCGCCCGTCAGTACGGCGACACTGGATATACGTGAGGGGTTCCCGTACCCGTCGACGCTCTTGACAGCGAAATAAAGCGTCACTGTGTGATCAATGCCGGTCACGTCGAGGACTTCAAGATCGCCTGCATTCCCCGGTATGATAACATCAGTAGCGACGTTTGCTTGCTCCCAGTTCGATTCAGAAAGGGGCGTAAGCGCATATCGGATATCATAGTGCGAGATGCCACTAATGTCCTCAGGAGTGGTCCAGGTCAGACGGGCAGTGTTAGGACGATTGGGGTCATATTCGACATTTAGGTCTGTAATAGGTGATGGAGGATTGTCATCGAGGGGATTCTGTTCGGTGATTTGAGGGTCGGTTTCTTGATCAATGATACCGTCGCCATTGTCGTCGATGAGCATAGTGAAATTCGGCGTTGCCTGTTCTGAACTGTTGGATTGAATGGTGGGAAGCAAGTTTATCACCGCTTTGAGGCCTGACTGCACCTCGATGTCGCCATACCAGGCGCCGTACAGTGTATCGGCGTTCGTGTCAGGCAGCGAGATGGAGACATCCATTGTCCCCTCTTGTTCTCCGACCAACTCAATTCTATAGCCCGCGGCCATATTTGCAGGCGTTATCATGATTTGAATAATGCCATTATCATCGTCTCGACTGTAACTGCCGCCCGGAATGTCCAGTTCTAGAATTCCGGATGTAGTCAAGCCTACATGACGATTCTGAGCATCATAGAGATGAAGTTGAACTGTTCTGGAAGCGACAATCTGTAAAGAAATGTTGGCCAGAGAGAGAAGATCATCGTCAAGTCGTTCGCGTGCCCAGCGCAAGGGATCGTCCCACTTGGTGCCCTGAAATCGTGGCCCGGAAGGCGCATTCGTTAAAGGCCCGTCGTCATGCCCCCATTTCCCGGCAAAGTTGAGCCAACACCTGTTCTTGAGGAAGAATTGTGAGGGATCGAGCGTGGCATTGCTCCACCGTCTTTCCTCTCGCGGCTTCATCCGATCGACATTGGGATCGTCTACATCAAGAGGGAGGATGACCATTCCATTGGGAGAGCGTTTATCCAGGAAACCGGTTATCGGAACCGCCCCAGGCGAAAAATAACTGGCATGAGACCCGCGACCGATAAAAACCCAAGGATGATCCCCGGTGCGATAGGGCACCGAATCCCAGTCGCGTTTTGTTCCCAGTAAATGTTGCGCATAGGCCAGTCGAACTGGTTTGTCGTTCTGATCTCGGTCCACAATCACTTGCACCATCTCCCAATCACCCTCATGTTTGTTTATCCAATCATTGTAGTAGTAGAACAGCCAGTACTGGATAATGGTGCAGTTTACACATTTATCCAGTTCAAGCCTGCCCTGTTTATCGGCTACTCGTACATAAACGAGTGGTGGATACGCCTCTCCGTGTACGGCGTAATAATTGCGATATGACCAGGGAAAATTCGCTGCTTTCCCTTGAATATCAAGGTACAAATCTTCTCCCAAGAATCTATCCTGACAAAAATCGTTCTCGGTTGGGTATTGAAGAAGCGTTTGATCAGAACCAAAGCGAATATTCCGCATGAGTCTGCCATCGTCAAGCAGTACGGTGACTCGGTTAGGTCGGAAAACATCGTCAGGGTGTAAGAATACAACTGGAGCAAATCTCCGAGCCAAACGTTGCTCACGCGTTGCTTCACGCTCGGCCGGGCATCCGGTCACGGATACGTCATCGATATACCATTTGGTGATTCCAGACACGTCGGTCTCAGCTTGGATGTAAACCTGGATAGTCTGTCCGGCAAAGTCCGATATGTCCCAGGTCAGTGGCTGCCA
>JAJRXO010000348.1 GCA_024276255.1 Chloroflexota bacterium
AGGTTAAGGCTATGCTCATCATTTTAGGAAATGCCCTTCTCATTGTCAAACAGCTTTGCAGGTAGGCCCGTTGAGCAGGGAATAAGTAAACAAGTAGATAAGTAAACCTGTAGACCAGGCTATAATCAGCCTGCCGTGGATCATCCTGGTTGACTTATCTACCGGTTTATTGGTCTACCAGTCTATCGATTTACGCCCGAAACCCCCTCCCCTGCCCTCGCGACGATCACTTCGTTCGCTGGCGGGGGCGGGAGTTACTCCTCCCCCTGCGAGGCGATAGCTGAAGCGGGGGGAGGTTGGGTGGGGGGCCGAACAGCCTCCATAGCAAGGGCGATGGCCCCCAAAACCCCCGCACGATCGGCGAGCTCCGGCGCCACAATGTAGCTCTGAATATGCTCCATGATGGCCGACGCCTGCACGTATCGATTCAGCAACTCCTGCACCTTCGCCCTGATCAGGGGCAGCAGCCGCGGCTGGTGCATGACGCCCCCGCCCATGATGATGCGCTGCGGGGACAGCACGCAGATATAGTTCACCAATGCCAGCGCCAGATAATGCGCCTCCAGATCCCATGCCTCATGATCCGGCGGCAGCGTCGCCCCATCCTGACCCCAGCGCGCGGCCAACGCCGGCCCTGATGCCAGTCCTTCCAGGCAATCGCCATGAAAGGGACAGATGCCGGGGAAGGGATCGGCCTGATGATCGTGCGGCAGCCGGATATGCCCCATCTCGGGATGAATCAGCCCGTGCAGCAGGCGCCCCCCCGCCATACCCCCGCCCCCCACGCCAGTGCCCACCGTCAGATAGATAAACGTATCCAGACCGCGAGCGGCGCCCCAGCGGAACTCAGCCAGGGCAGCGCCATTCACATCTGTATCGAAACCCACCGGTACCCCCAATGCCTGACGCAGTACGCCCACGACGTCGATATGTGCCCAGCCTGGCTTTGGCGTGGTGGTAATATGGCCAAAGGTTGGTGACGCAGGATCGGGATCCAGGGGCCCAAAACACGCCACGCCCAGAGCGCTGATTGCCGAACGAGCGGATTGTTGGCGGAAGAATGCAATCGCCCGCCCCAACGTCTCTTGCGGCGTGGTTGTGGGAAACTTAATCTCGGCGTGTATGTCCCCCGGCCCGGAACCTACCGCGCAAACAAACTTGGTGCCTCCGGCTTCGATGCCGCCGAAAATACTGCTCATGGACTTTCCTCGCCGAGATGCAACGATACAAACGCGACAACCTGACCATGTCGGCCCGGTCAGCCCATTTTCGCTACACATCATTGCTTTTGTCAAGAAGCACAGGAATGCACCACAAAAAGCAACGGCTGCCAGATGACAGCCGTTGCTTATCGGTCATAATTTGAAAACGGTCTACTTCGATTGGGAATTACATCATGAAGCCGGTGCTCTGGCCGCCGCCGGATGAACCGCCCATCATGCCGCCGTAACCGTCGCCCATCATGTTGTCATATGAGTCACCCATCATGCTGTCCATGTCCTCGTAACCGTCGCCGCCGTGGCAGCTGCCCGATTCATCCATCTCTTGCAGCATCTGATCAGTGAATTCGGGCCCATGGACGTCGTTCATGTGCTGAACCATCGCTCCCCAGTCTTCGGGGCTAAGCCATTCTTGCATCTGCTGCAGCATGCTCTTGCCATTATCGCCATCCGGGCCCTGGGCCAGCGCCGCGCCGGCAAAAACGACAAACGACAGGATCAACAGTGAAGTAATAAACAGGATTTTGTTGCGGGAAATCTTCATCATATCCTCCAAAGATAATGGGTGTCGTCGGTGGGGTTTCCGGCCGACACATGTTTTGTTTGAACTGATTGCATTGTCGCGCCGAATTGTGAACGAATGATGAATGGATTGTGGCTCTTTTATGACGCTGGCCCGGATTTAGCCTCAATCGCTAAAGGCAAATGAACGTATGTAGGCAATCACTGCCCACAGATCTTCTTCGGTGTACAGACCGCTCCAGTAGGGCATGGTGGTGCCCATGCCGCCCCGCACCAGCTTGCCATAGTAGATCATGTCGGCGGCGCCGGCCTGGGCCTGCAAATCGCTGAAGTCGGTGGCGGGTCGCGCCATATCGGAACCCGCGGTGATAGTGAGGTCCGGCCGGGCGCCCGGGCCATCGGCGCGGCCATCCACGCCATGACAGCCGGTGCAATCCCGCTGATACAGCTGCTCCCCGCGCGCCAACTGCTGAGGCGTGGTGCGCTGTGCCCACAAATAGGCCACCAGGTCCCAGCGCTCCCCGTCTGTCAGGCCCGCGGTCAGGCTCGCCAGCGCGGTTCCGGGCTGCGACATACGGGCAAAGGCATCAGCCGGGGCCAGTAAACGCAAGTCGACATCGGCAAAATACGCCAACAGGGGCCGATCGCCAATCAGCGCCCAGAGCTCTGCCCCATCTCGGGCGTGCGGGGGCGACGCCGGGGCCACAGCAGCGAGATGCTCGGCATCGATGTCGATGCCCGTCTCCATCCAGTTGGTGGTGGGTGGGGAGATATCACGTTCGGCGGCCAGCGAATCATTGGGATCGATCACCTCGATGATCCCGCGCATACGCCAGTGACCGGCCTCGCACCACACAGTGCACATGAACTCGTAGCGTCCGGGCTGATCGGCCGTGAAGACGATCTCCTGCACCTTGCCCGGTTCCACCCAGGTGGAGGTTTCGATGCCCAGCTTGGGGACGGCAAAGCCATGCACCACGTCAGCGCTGGTGATCCGCAGACGTACGCGCTCGCCCATGACCACGGTAATGGTGTCAGGCGTCCAGCCGCCACGCTCGGACGTGGGCAGGCGGCCTACCAGCTCGATGGTGCGCTCCGGGCTAAGGCGGGGACGCAGGACAGACTGGTAGGACCAGATAACCAGGGGAATGCCCAGCACCGCCAGCAGCACCAGGATCAGGGCCGGGCGTTCGGGCCGGGAACGGAAGGAGGGGTAAACAGAATCAGGTTTTGGGGACATAGATGGGTTCATCCCAGGTACAGCCACATAAAACCAAAGGTAGCCAGGGAGAGGAAAGCGACAGGGGGCAGCGCCGCCCGCATGGGTTGGCGGGGATGGTACTCGTTGATAATGCGCCACAGGGTGAAGATGGCGAAAACCAGCCCCCCCAGCAGCACCGGCACCTGCAG
>JAJRXO010000349.1 GCA_024276255.1 Chloroflexota bacterium
CAATCCGGGCGGCTGAGTTGTCATGAACGAATCCCATGAATCGCCACTTTGGTTACAGCATCAATATCAAACCGACGTCAATCTGCAAGCGCGTATTCGATTGCACCAGCTCTTTGGCACGACCACCATGT
The DNA here is from genome assembly GCA_024276255.1 of Chloroflexota bacterium. Classification (GTDB taxonomy): domain Bacteria; phylum Chloroflexota; class Anaerolineae; order J102; family J102; genus JAADGC01. The sequence continues at coordinate 132 of JAJRXO010000349.1, forward strand.
CCTGGCAGCGATGGGTATTCGATCATTTGCAGCTTCCGGCTACCGCCCGCGTGCTTGAACTGGGCTGTGGTCCCGGCCAGCTCTGGCAGGAAAACCGTGATCGTATTCCTGGCGACTGGCAGGTGCTTCTCAGCGATTTCTCGTCCGGGATGCTGACAGAGGCGCGGCGACGCCTGCAGACATGCTCTCATGACTTTGCCTACCTGCGCGTGCACGCCCAGCATATCCCCTTTGCCAGTGCCAGTTTCGACGCCGTGATCGCCAATCACATGCTTTATCATGTGCCTGATCGCCGGCAGGCACTGGCCGAGATACGGCGGGTGCTGAGGCCCGGCGGCCGCCTGTATGCCGCCACCAATGGCGAAGAACACATGCAGGTGCTGTTTGACCTCGCACAACGGGTGGCGCCTGATTTTCCCTTTGCCCACATGAAATTCAATCGCCGCGCTTTCACGCTGGAAAACGGCGGCGAACAGCTGGCCGCCCATTTCTCACATATTGAACTCTATCGCTTCCACGATGATCTGGCGGTGACCGAAAGCGAACCCCTGGTGGCCTATGTACGCTCCATGCTCGCCGAGGCGGCTGTTCCCGAACACGTGTATGCGGCCCTGGCCACCCATGTTGAGGACATTATCCGCGAGAAGGGGGCCCTGCACATCGGCAAGGCCACCGGCCTGTTTGTGGCCCGGGTTTGAGCTCGAACTCAGGGCGAAAGCTGCGAGAGAGCGGCCCGCAATCGTTCTTCTACCCCCTCCACATCTTTGGGAAGGCCCTGTATGGCCCGTTGCGCTTCCACGATACTGTAACCCAGGCTGGTGAGGGCATCGATGATCTCGGTGTCGGCGTCACTGATCCCTGTCGCACCCCACATATCCACTTCGCTGGGGGTGAACTTGTCCTTAAGGTGAAACAGGATCTTTTGGGCGCTTTTCTTGCCAATGCCCGGCACACGGGTGAGCAGGCCGGGCTCGTCATTGGCAATGGCCAGGCGGATGCTGTCGACCGGCAGGGTGCTGATGATGTTCAGGGCCAGTCGGGGCCCCACGCCGTTGACGCCGATCAACAGCTTGAAGAGCTGCAATTCTTCCTCAGCGGGAAAGCCATACAGCGTCAGCTCCTGCTCGCGCACATGAAAGTGAGTGTACAGGAACACCGTCTGATCGACGTGATAGTTGGCAAGGTGAGCAACAGGCACGAAAACCTCAATCCCCACCATGCCCACGTCCACGATCAGGCTGTTTTCACGAACATCTTCTATCCGCCCCCGCAGTCGACTGATCATGATGCACCGTTATTCGCAGGTGTTCGGAAACGATAGCCCCGTCCGCGTACGGTCTCAATCAATCTCGGATGCGAGGGGTCTGCCTCGATTTTTTCGCGCAGACGGCGCACACCCACTTCGACGAGATTGGTGGAGCCGGTAAATTCATAACCCCAGACATCTTTGAAGAGCTGTTGTTTGCTGAGAACTGTGTCGGGATGGGTCATAAAATAGCGCAGCAGTTTGAATTCGATTGGCGTCGTATCCACCTCTTCCCCTCTCACCAGAACGGTGTGATTCTGATCATCGACGACAATGTCGCCCATACGCAGCACAGCTCGATTGTTGCTTTCTTCTTTCATCCAGCGTACCCGGCGTAGAATGGCCTCGATACGAGCCGATACCTCACGAAACGTAAAAGGTTTGGTGATGTAATCGTCTGCGCCCAGCTGGAAGCCCTGCACGATATCCTCCGATGTCCCCAGAGCAGTGAGGATGACGATGGGTACATCCGATTCGCGACGAATTTCTTGCAGCACTTCGAACCCGTCCTTGCGCGGCATCATGATGTCCAGGATCACCAGATCGAACGGTCCGTCATGACGGAATTTGTCAATTGCCTCCTGCCCATCATTGGCGGTGATCACCTCGTATTGACTGTTTAGCAGGCTGAGTTCGACAAGGTTCCGTAGGGGCGCTTCGTCTTCGGCGACAAGAACTCGGGTCGTTGGAATTGTATCGGCCATAGTGAATCAGGTGTGGAGCAGGGAGCAAGGAGCAGGGAGTAAGGAGCAGGGAGCAGGCCCGGTTTACAGGTTTACCTGTCTATCCATCTCCCGGTCTTGCCTTTTTTGTTGTGGCTTGTCCTGGTTAGGAGGAATTACGTTGGACGAGCCTTTGGTATCGGGCGGAATGAATATGACAGATGGCAATGGCCAGGGCATCGGCGGCGTCGTCGGGTTTGGGGATGGTGTCGAGTGCCAAAAGCATACGTACCATTTCCTGGATTTGTTTCTTGTCGGCCGCGCCGTAACCGGTGACAGCCTGTTTGATTTGAGCGGGTTTGTATTGAAAGAAGGGAATACCGCTTTGGGCGATCGCCAGCAGGATCACACCCCGGGCATGGCCTACGCTGAGGGCGGTGCGCGCGTTTTTGGAGAAGAAAAGTTCTTCGACGGCGATGGCCTGGGGCTGATATAGCTGGATCAAGTCAACAAGGCTTTGGTAGATGTGAATGAGCCGAATGTGTAGTGGATCGGAGGAGGGTGTGCGGATGACGCCATAGTCAATGGCCAGCAGGGCGCCATCGTTCGCTTCGCGAATCAGGCCGTAGCCGGTGATTGCGGTTCCGGGGTCAATGCCCAGGATGGCAGGCACGGCGTTCATGCCGTATCCAGCTGCGCCATGATCTCGTCATTGAGGGCCAGATTCGAGTGGACTTTCTGTACGTCGTCCAGATCTTCCAGGCTCTCGATCAGATTGAGTACCTTCATGGCGTCGCCAGGAGACAGCTCGATCTCGTTTTTAGCGACCATGGTGAGCTCGGCTTCTTCTATGATGACGCCATTTTGGTTCAAAGAGTCGCGCACAGCCGCCAGAAGCGTATCTTCGGTGATGATTTCGGCTGTGCCGTCGTCATTCCACTCCACGTCTTCGGCTCCGGCTTCCACGGCCAGCAGGAATAATTATTCCTCGTCGAGGCCGTCGGTTTTGACGATGATCTGGCCTTTGCGGTCGAATTGCCAGGCCACGGCGCCCGAGGTTGCCAGGCTGCCGCCGGCACGGCTCAACACATGCCGTACCTCGGCCACGGTGCGGTTGCGGTTGTCTGTCAGGGCTTCCACCAGCATGGCAACGCCGTGCGGCCCATAGCCTTCGTAAGTCACTGCCTCAAATTCCTGACCTTTTTCCACGCCAGCCCCGCGGTTGATGGCTCGCTGGATATTGTCTTTGGGCATGTTGGCTGCTCGAGCTTTATCCAGGATCAGGCGCAAACGAATGTTGGCCTCGGGATCCGGGCCGCCGTGCCGAGCGGCAGTTTCCAGTTCACGGGCGATCTTGGTAAAGATCTTGCCTCGCTTGGCATCGACAGCGGATTTACGGCGTTTGATGTTCGCCCATTTGCTATGACCAGACATAGGATCTCCAGTATATAAGGATGTTGACGCCCGCGCCACAACATGACGTCGTTGGGCGCCACGATAAAATGACATGCAGGTTCATGCCATGTTGCACATGGCCGTTACGATTATATCATAGCCCCCGGCATGGACTCAACGCTACCACCGCGGTGAATCGTGGTGGGTGGTTTGACAGGGCCTGAGCACATATGATAAACAACCACACAGATCGGCATCCAGCCAGGGCCGCTCGTTTTGGATTTCGTCATGTATCAAAAGGAGATACTGAAAACATGGCACAGCGCTATTCTGAAATACCCGACAGACTGAAACAATTCATCGAGAAGCAGAAGATATTCTTCGTGGGCACGGCGGCTGATGACGGGCGGATCAATATTTCTCCGAAGGGAATGGATTCCCTGCGGGTTGTGGATAATAACCGGGTTGTATGGCTAAATGTCACGGGGAGTGGCAATGAGACAGCGGCTCATGTTCAGGAAAATCCCCGCATGACCATTATCTTTGCCGCGTTTAAGGGAGCTCCGATGATCCTGCGTCTTTATGGAAAGGCCAAGGTCATTCATAGAAATGATCCGGAATGGGATGGGTTATATTCGCTGTTTAGCCCGACTCCGGGCGCAAGGCAGATCTTTGATCTTAACGTTGATCTTGTGCAGACATCTTGCGGAATGGCCGTGCCCTATTTCGACTATGTGGGGGAGAGAACTCAGCTGAGGGACTGGGCCCGGAGGATCGGCGAGGAAGGCGTGAGGGCGTATTGGGAGGAGGTGAATCAGATAAGCCTTGATGGCAAGCCGACCCATATTATGAGAAAGAACACCTGACGGTTCGTGGCGTCATTGAGCCCTGGCGTGGCCCTGTGTTAGAATGCAAATGATACACCTTTTGCCGGTCTGAGCCGCACTGGAGGCCACAGCAGAACCATGACGGAGACAATCGATCTCGTTGTTCACATCACCCATGAAGCCGGCGTGAAGGTGGGGGGAATTGGTGCTGTACTCAATGGCCTGTTGGGCGCG
>JAJRXO010000350.1 GCA_024276255.1 Chloroflexota bacterium
GCGGTCGCCCTTCTTCACCCCCAGATCAGCCAGGGCCGCGGCGAAGGCGTCGCTCTCCCGCCGCAAGCGGGCGTAGCTCATGGTTGCGCCCTTGAACAGGAAGGCAGGATGCTCGGGCCGTTCCCGCGCGGTCTCGGCCACCACGTCCAACAGGCCCTTTTGAGGATAGGGCTTGAGAGACGGCGGCACATGGGAGTCGTAGGATTTGAGCCAGGGATGGGATTCTGTTGTGGGTTGAGATATCTCTTTGTTCGCAGGTGATCTGGTGGCGGTCATAATCGAACCTCCCGGAAAAGAGTGAGCAGATGGAACGTGTGACAATCAGTTGTCAGGGATAAGGGTTTTGCGGTACTCCGGCGGGCCGGCCGGACGCGCGCGACCCTTCCCGGCACCAAGGCAGGAGCAGGGTCCTGAAGTGAAAGGGAAAGAGAGGATTACGCTCGAATACCCCGTTTCGCAATTCCTCCTTCTATATCTCGAGATATCCCAACACGTGCTGTAAAAACACGGGAACATCTGCGAGCCTGGTGAATGAAAGGTCTGGCACGCAGTGAAAGGGCAACGAAAATCAGCCCGACCCGGATGTGATGATGTCGGCGACACCGCTGCCGCAAGCGGCGGCACGCCGATAACGATAAACATCTCGACAGGTTATGGTTGATTATTACGGTACGCCAGCCGGCGCTTTATTGTAACCCGGAAACCAGGTGGGGAACGATGAAGTTGTGAATCGGCCTGATTTACAGACTTGTCAGCCTGTCAGCCAGACAGAACCGTATTCAAAAACCGCGACCTGTATTCTTGTCCCAGTATACTCCCGGGCCATGTAATTGTCAATGGATTTTCGGGGAGGGGAGACTGTATCAGTTGAGTCGGCGCATGCTGCTGGTCGCCCGTTTGGTTGGCGCTGGCCGCCGGATTCCGGGGGGCCCTGGCCCCCGGCCGCCCCCCGCTGGGGGACTACACCATGCCCCCCAGACCCCCCACGTAAGGCTTGGCGCAGCAGCTCTGGCTCGCAAAGAACTTTGTTGACCTGGCATGTGCGGGGGATTCAGCGGGTTGGCGCTGCCGCCTGTGGCCAGGGAGGCCCAGCCCGGTTTTCTCCGCAGCCTTTGTCATCCGCGTGGTCATGCCGGACTGCCAAACTTCTCCCCCTGAAATCGGAGCGTCAGGGGGAGATAGAGGGGGCAGCGCCACCGAATCAATTGATACAGCGTCTCGGGGTGGGCGCTAGGCGTCATGCAGAGGGGCGCGCATTTCAGCGGCCAATCACCGGCAGATACAGCACATTGTCTCCGGGAAATGAGATGCTGAGAGACTCGATACGCATGTGTGTGGGCTGATCTGATTCATCCACCAGCGCCACTCCAGCTGGGCTGTGCAGGGCATTCGCAGACGTTGCCGGGAATACGTTGGATCGACCCTGCAATCGTAAGGGAACCATGTTGTGAAGCAGGGGGGCGTTATTGGCGTCGCTGACACTCAGGTCTCGCCGCAAACTGATTTCCGTGAAGACGTCGAAAAAGCTGTCGATCATGCCATCTTGCGTGAAGGGCGCGACATCGAGCCTGCCGGGGATCGTGTTTGTCAGCTCTTCTGTTTCGCCCAGCGAGGGCTGGAACGGCGAGAGATTGGCGCCCCGGAGCCGTAATGTGATGTGCCCTGTGGGTTCGATGAGCGCTCCCTGGAGATCCATCTGCACGATTTCTGTCGGGATCTGGTCCCGGCCATCGCCATCCCAATCAGATGCGGCGCCGTGTAGCCCTGTGGCGTGCAACACCGTTGTCCACCCGGTCAGAGCTATGGTCTCGGTGATGAGGCCGGTATTCAGGACCAATGTGGCCCGCGCTGGTACAGCATCCTGGACGATGTGGCGTGGATTGGGCGTGTGGCTCGCATCGGTCACGTAGATACCGGCGGGACGATCATTCAAATCATAAAGCTCGGTGCGCGTGTGATCCTCGTATGTATCGTCCTGGCCAGGCGGCTTGTGCGTGAGGGTCGCCTTCATCCGTTTGGGCTGGATGTTGTGTAGCACCTGACCGCCGAGATCGACTTCGAAGAATACATCGAAGAAACTGTCTGCTGTTCCCGTACCGAAGGGCGGAAGATCGAGCACGCCAGGTGTGTCATTGACCGTTTCTTCGATGAAGCCGTATGTACCGAACTGTGGGTATTGTCGGACATCGCGCAGCCGCACTTTGACCGGCCCCATAGGGCTGTTGCCCACGAGATTCAGGCTAACCATTTCTGTCTGCACTTCCTCCAATCCATCACGATCGGAGTCCTGGGTGGCGCCGCCTCTCGGGGTGATGGCCACAGAAATGCTGGTTTCTCCCTGGAGGGCCACTGTTTGCGTTCCCGAGGGTAGTTCGATGGTCATCTTCGCCAATGTGTGAGCGAAGTTATCTATTTCCGGCTGGCTGCACTTGAGCGCGTTGACGTTGTCGCTACGCTGTAGGCCGAGCCGGGAGGCAGGGGCATATCTGATGGGTGGCATCGACAGGGGGGCGGCAAAGCCTCCGAGCAGTGCGGCCGCTCCCCCGCCAAGCAGCGCCAGGGTAGGTGAGCCAGGGCTCAACGAGAAGAGGATGACTCGATTGCCGCTGGTCAGACACAGAGCATCCACATCGTCGCCGGCGCGTAGCCCCAGCGCCCCCCGGGAGAGGAAGATGGTGGGGGTGGCGCCGCCGTTGGATACAAGGATATCGGCCGGAGTGGCACCGATGATGGCCAGCGTGGGCGATCCAGCGGCTAACGAGAAGTAGACTGCTGATTCTGGCACGCCGTTCCCGTCTCGATCCACAGAGGAAGTCGGGGCTTCGCTGAGCGCGTCCACATCGTCGGCAATGAGGAGGGGGAAGGGTGGGGCTGAATCGCCGTTTTCATCCAGCACCTGCACATTCGAGCCCCCGGCGGGGAACGAGGGCGATACCCGGAATTCGTCAGCTTGCGCTTCTCCGGCGCTGGCTTCCGTTGCCACGGCGGTGCCCGCCCTGCCAGCAGATCTTTCATCGACAGAGAATTGGATATTGGCGTTGTAGTTGATGAAGTCGGTACCATAAGAGAGCGCGTCCACATCGTCGCCCCTGCTTAACCCAAGAGATGCGGCGAGGATGCGGGGGATTGTTGGCACATCGTGGATGGTCGCCGGGGCGAGCGCCGACGGCCCGCCCGGGGCCACCGAAAAGGAAGGCCGCTGGCCCACATAATAACTGGCGTGGGTGAGTACGCCGACCTGGCGACTGTTGAGATAAAGGGCAACGCCGGCGAGGGCTGGAGGGGTATACTCGGTCTGAAAGGGCGGCAGTTGATTAATGGTTGCCTGGAGGCGAATAGGTTTCAGGTTCGAGAGCGTGCCGAATGGGGTGTCGATTTCCACGAATACATCGAAGAAGCTATCGGCCGGGAAATCAGCACCGGCGCTCTGTTGCCTGATCTGACCTCTGGAGTCCCTGATCGGGCTTTCTCGCATGATTATGGTACCAATGGGAGTGCTCCCTTGCAGCGACATCGACACGATCTCGATCTCGATCAGGGCATGGCCATCGGCAGTATCTCGGGCATCGCTGCGCCTGATTTGGGTGCGACCGACCACTGTCTCCTCGAGGATGGGGCCGCCGCTTTGCGATAGATCAATACGAATGGTGGCGGATGACAGGAACTCATCAGTACCGGCGGGGGGGAAGGTCTGCGCCGGGGAGATGATAAATGCACTGCCGAAGATGATAAGGGGCATGATCATGAATCGCATCAGCAGGTGTTTTGTGCCTTCGCGCCAGCCCGGTGCCCGATGTTTTATTTGTGTGATGTCCTTTCGCATGATTGAAAGCCTCCTGAGTGAAGAATATGCCTCAACGCGCACCTGACGCCAGTTGCTCATGGCGATTGCATATTGCGAGAGAAGACGGAATTCGCGGCGTGCTCTGCCGTGCCCTGGATGCGGCCCGATATCACCGCCGAGAAAGCCCGAACATTGTCAAAGCGGACGTCGAAGGGTGTGTCGTAGCTAAGGCCGAGAACGCCGGCACGGCCACTGATGGCAGAGCCCACATCCTTGCTGGCCAGCAATGTTTCGTTGGCGTAAACCGATACGGTTGTTCCCTGCTGCGTCACGGCCAGACGATTGACGCCCTGATCCAAAAAGATGGCGTCCGATAGAGCCCAGGGGATGAGGATGTCCCAGGAGCCGTTCTGCTGATAGGCAAGTACATAGGCGCCTTCGTTGTCGACCATGAAGGTATAAAATGAGGTGGCATCGGAACTGAGACCAAAGAGGATGCCATAGGCGCCGATGGCGGCGTCGGCGCTACGGGCTGCGATTTCGATGCGACCTGCGCCCACGTTCAATCCCGGCGTCACCCAGCCCATCCAATCTGCTTCTTTGAGCAATAATTGATATTCGCCGTTAAGGTAGCCGTAACGCATGGATGCTGTATCGCCGGTGGGCCATCCACTTTGCGGATCACTGAAGTCGTCCTCATAGTCCGGCGTGTTGGCAGGCGTCGGTGTGGCGGTGCGAGTGGGCGTCGCCGTGGCAGTGGCGGTGTGTGTGGGAGTTGGCGTTGCCGTGGCAGTGCGGGTAGGCGTCGGCGTGAATGTGGCGCCCTGGGTGACAGTAAAGCTCTGGGGCAGGATGCCGGTTTTACCGCCGGGATTGACCACGACCACATCATAGACGCCTGGACTCAGGCCGGCAGGCAGGGTGCCGCGCAGGGTCTCGGTGTCCGGCTGGCTGATGTTTTGCAACGCCGTGGCGCCGATGAAGGGATTGGCCCCGGGCTGGAAGTTCTGGCCCCGGATGGTGAGCTGGATGGAGGCGCCGGCCACGACGTTGTTGGGGGTGACGCTCTGTACCACGGGTGCGCCAGGATCGGGCGTGGGGGTGGGGGTGACCGTGGGAGTTGGTGTGGGCGTGGTGTCGTCTGGCAGGCAGGGCTGGGGGGTTGGGGTGGGGGTCAGAGCGGGGGCTGCCAGCGCCGCCAGCGATGTATCACCACGGACAAAAGGCAGGAAAAGAGTGTCCAGGCGTTTCAGCTCAAAGGTGTGCTGCATGAAGGTGTCGGTGGTGGCGCTGGCGATCTGGTCGAAGTAGACGTCGTTCTGTATGGTCAGGGCGTCGCCAACAAAGCCCGGGGCCAGGGGCGTGATGTAAGTGGTCACCTGATAGTGTGTGTTCGGGGCATTGAAATAGAGACGGCCGTCAGCGTCGGCCCGGGTGACAAAGCTGTAGCTGTAATGTTCGAAGGGAGGGGCGAAGCGCACTTCGATGAGGAAGGTGTCGATATCAAGGCTGCTGCCATCGCTGAGTCTGGCGTCGAAACCGATAAGGGTGTCGGGCAGGGGGGGCATGTTGCGGCGCAGAGTGCGGGCGGGCATCGTCGCCCCTGTAGGCAGATTGAGCTGGGGGTTGCCGGTGGGGCCGACCATCTCGCCCTCGTCGTAAACGCCGAAATTGCTAACATCGGCGTAAAAGCCGTGTGCAATGAAGAGTTCTTCCAGGTCGGTGAGGGCGCGACCGCGGGACTGCGCGGCGCCGACCTCGCGCAGTTTGAGCGCGTCGTACAGTTGCTTGATATCGAAGATGTAACCATGGCCTCCCGGCGCCGCGGGCGAGAGCGTGATGGCGGGAGGCGCATCTGGCCAGTTGGTGGCGAGTATATCCCACAACGTGCCGACGTTGATTTCCACGCAGTCGCCGTACGCGGTGTCGCCGAGGATGGTGGCGTCATTGACATTGACCGGATCGACCAGATCCCACAACAATCCGGCGACGGCTATTTCTTCCAACCATTGCAGGCGATTCGTTGTGACAGCATAGATAAAACGCCAGGCCAGGGAATTCGCCTCGATATTCTCTTGCCAGCGCCGGCTGATGCTGTAGAGCTCGGGTCGTGGCTCGCCGGCGATGTGTTTGGCCACGAGCATGGAGTAGAATTCAGCAAAGCCCTCGGTCCACGAATCGGTGGTGGAGGGATTGCCGAAGCCGCCGTGATTGGTGTCACTTTGGCCCTGGAAGGTGTAGGATGGAAACAGGTTTCCCAGCGTGTCGGCCAGCACGTAATGGCCGAATTCATGCCATTCGCGGTTATCGGGTCGACTGGGATCGCTGACAAGGCTGCTGCCGTTAAAGGTCTCGATGTTGATATATGGCTGCACATTGGCGTTGGCGTTATCGGTTTGTGGCCCCACGTAGTAGACGCCGTCATTCGGAGGCGGCCGCGTGGAAAAGGCGACGATGTCGAGTGGCGGTTTGAGATCAAGGGGCTGGCCAACGACGAGTTGAGTCAGTTCCCAGGCCTGGTGCGTGTGGTAGTAGATCACGCCGATATCGTTGAGATCGTTGCGATTGATACGGGCGGGGACGTCGAGGGGCGGGACATTCAGGCCGTTTACGAGGATGATATCTCTGGTCAAGGGATTGTCATTGACGCTGGTGGAGAAGGGTTTTGTGTTGACGATAACCGGCGGGCTAAGTCGTTGCTGGTAAAACACCTGAAAAGGCGAGGGAAATACGGCGTCGTTTCTCAGCGTGACGCTGAGGGTGAGGCTGTCAGTGAGGGGGGCGCTGGCAAAGATATAACTGCCGTCCGGCGCATGAGTGACAGTCTGTTTAATGAACTTGCCGTTACGCAGGAGGGTGACGGGGACGCCGATGAGGGGGTAGGTTTCACCGGCGAAGGGCATGGTGTAGACACGGCCCTTGATGGCGATACAGGCGCTGGGATCAACACAGCGTCGATAGGTGGCGCTGACGGTGATGCGGGCGCCGTTGCCGCGGATAGTGCCGAAGCCGGCCGGTTCATCCATGCGGATGAGCAGGCTGAAGTTGATTGTGAAGCGCTCGCTGATGCCGAGGTCGACCAGATCAAGCTCGCATTCTGTACGCGGGTCTGTAAAGCTATAGGTCGTATTGCCGAGACCATACTGGCGTTGTCTCTCATGTCGGGGACAGCCGCCGCCCAGCTCGCTCAGCCAGTTGGAAACGATGAAAAGGGCGGAGAGGCCGCCGGTGAGATCGGGATGGACGCCTGATGTGCTGACGCTGGCGTCGCCCCCGGCTGCAAAGAGCGGCTTTTCATCCGCGGCGAAGCGTTGTGGATACTCAAAGCGCAGGGTGGGCGCCAGCACCGCAGTGCCGCCGACTTCGGTGAGTGCGAAAGCGAAGTTGGTGGCGGCGGAGCTAATGCCGGGCGTGAGCACCTCCTCCTTTTGGGTTATGCCGCTGTGTGAGATATCGATGCGCAGGTCTTCGAGCACCCAATCGTCATCCCCGGACGCCTGAACGAGGGGCGCAGAGTCGGTCTCGGGCGGAGCATCGTCCCGGGGGATGGCAGCGGCGGCGCTGGCGTAGACGAGCGTGACGAGGAGCAGGACGGGAATGAGGGCGAGGAGGCGTGCTCGCTGCACGCGGAAGCGGCTCCGCCTTGTAGTGGATTCTACCTGCATGATACTCTCCCGGATCGTGGCCGGCGGCGAAGGAGCTCGGCATGTAGGCTTCCGGAAAGGCGTCGTCGTCTCGATTGACTGCGCGAGAACCTTATAAAGTTGTTTCCACATGAAGCAACCATATCCGACCTCCTGGCCGAAGACTGAGTCCAGTCAGGGGCTGATGGTCGAGATATGAAGAGACTTCGGTGAAGTGTCCAGCTTGGTGCTGGAAACCGCCCATCAACTAATATCGCATAAGTATTGCACAGTATAGGGACAGATCGAATAAAATGCAAACACCCCTGCGAGGGCATGCTTTTGGGGCGGGGTAGTCGCGGCGAGTTGAGTCAGAAGAGCAACATGGGCAGATAAAATGGCTGTGTGGGAATGGCCATGGGCGTCGGCGTGGATGCTGCGGGGACCATGGACGGTGTGTCGTCGTTATGGGTGTGGGGATGAAAGCAGATGTCGGGATCGTCGCCGTGGGGGTGCGAGTGGCGTGGCGAAAGATGCCCCCGCGAGCAGCTTGCTCCGAGTCGGATTCGTAATCCGGCGACTCAACAAACGTTATTTACGGAACAGACCTACGGTGCGCAAGCTGCACGCCAAAACGGATGAAAATGGGCGGCGGCACACAGATGCAGGCGGGTGGCCTTTTTCTGTGGTCGGCCCGGCAACCAATGAATGAATTCATTGGCTACCACAGGAA
>JAJRXO010000351.1 GCA_024276255.1 Chloroflexota bacterium
CCTCGCCTGGGCGCAGGTCGTGCATTCAGTACGCGGCCTGGCCCTGTTGCAGCCGTCGTGGCGGCAGTGCGGCCAGATATGGATCCACCCACCGGCGCAGCCCCTCTGGCTGGCGCTGCCACAGCGAGATCTGTGCGCCCACCTGCCATGGCGAGGCCGGGGGAATATCGTTCCTTATCGCCTGTATGGCATGCGGCATATCTCGCCGCATGCCCGCGGCTGGGAGCGCGTGGCCTACGCGTTGCGCGGCTGGCTGGCCCGACTGCCAGCCGACTGAGCCCTCGAATCCGTCAATTCATGAATCGTTTACTGCAAACCGATCCTCTGATCTACATTACGCTGCTCGTGGGCCTGACCGTGGTACAGGCCGCCGGTTACGTGTTCGGCCAACGCATGCTCATGCCATTGCTATCGGCATTGCTGCTGTGGCCCTTTTTACTGTGGGCCTTGCGCCATGCCCGCATCGACATTGCCTGGCGTTTGCTGGCCGAACCCCTGATAACCGGCACATGGCAACCCCTGCGGCAGGGCCAACGACGACGGATGGTGGCCTTTGGCACAACCTTACTTGTTCAGCGCCCATGCCGGCGCGGAACACATTGCCCCTCCTCACCCTGATCTTGTAGTGGCTGATGCCCCCCTGTAGCAGCGCCTGGTTCACCCCCTCGTCAGTCTCTGATTCCCCCTCCCCCTTTATGCGTCTCAAAAAAATCTACCTTCACGGCTATAAGACATTTGCCAACAAGACCGAAATCGTTTTCGGCGAAGGCGTGACTGCTGTGGTTGGCCCCAATGGCAGCGGCAAAAGCAATATCGCCGATGCCATCCGCTGGGTATTGGGCGAGCAGGCCTATTCGGTTATGCGCGGCAAAAAAACCGAAGACATGATCTTCAACGGTTCCAGCGAACGTTCGCGTATGGGCATGGCCGAAGTTTTCATTACGCTCGACAACACCGATAACTGGTTACCCATTGATTTTGATGAGGTGGAAATCGGTCGCCGCGCCTATCGCTCTGGTGAAAATGAATACTACCTCAACGGCAACCGTGTGCGATTGCGTGATATCCTGGAGGTGCTGGGGCGCTCCGGCCTGGGGCGGCGCACGCACACCGTGATCGGCCAGGGCATGATCGATCAGGCGCTGGCGCTGCGGCCGGAAGATCGTCGTGAGCTGTTCGAGGAGGCCGCCGGGGTCACCCTGTATCGCGATAAACGCCGCCAGACCATCGACAAGCTGCAGAAGACGCAGGACAACCTGGTGCGCGTGCATGACATCATTCACGAGATCGAGCCCCGCCTTAAGCAATTGGAAAAGCACGCTGCCCGGGCCAAACAATACGAGGCATTGAGCAAGGAATTGCGGGAGCTGCTGCGCATCTGGTATGGCTACAACTGGCATCTGGCGTTGAGTCAACTGGTCGACGCCCGCGCCACTGTGGCGCACTGGCAGCAGACCGTTGAGCGCAGTCAACAGAATATCAGCGTCTACAACGAGAAAACGGCAGCCATCCGGGCGCGGCAGAACGAACTGCGTACCCAACTGGCTACCTGGCGACAGCAGGCCGCCGAGCTGGAAGGACGCCGTGCCGGGCTGGGGCGCGAGCAAGCCGTGGGTAAAGAGCGCTTGCGCACCCTGCGCAGCAGCATCGAGCGTTTGCGGCAGGAGATTGCTGTATTGCAGGAACGCCGCAAAGGCGAACATGAACAATGGCAGGAAGCCCAATCCGCACTGGAAGCCATTGCCGAGCAGCTGACAGAGCACAAAAAGCAGTGGCTGGCAGCCCGCGAAGCCCTGCAGACACAACAAAATGCCCACCAGGAGACCGAGATCGAACTGACGGCCCTGCAAAAGCAGAGTTGTGATCTGGCCAGCCGCATCAGCGACCGCAAGAATCGCATAGACCAGGCCCAGGAACGGCGTCTGGCCGTGAAGGAGGAGCGTCAGGGTGAGATCGAAGCTGCCGAGCAGGCCGCGGCCGAGGCCCAGGAAACCGAGGGTCAGATGCAGAAACTGCATCAGAAACTGGACGATTTGGGACGCAAGATACAGGAACTGCAGGCCCGGCACCGGCAGGTCGAGAAACGTCGGCAGGAATACCTGCAGCGGCAGGAACAATTGCAGAAACAATTGGCCGAGCTCAACGCCCATCTGCGGGCCTTGCAGGCCCGTTATGATCTGCTGGATCGCCTGCGCAGTGAGGGCGAGGGCATGTATGCCGGTGTGCGGCACGTGATTCAGGCCGGTCGCCGCGGCACGCTGCAGGGCATCCGTGGCCCCATCGCCACCCTCATTAACGTGCCCGATCGGTTCGAGACCGCGATCGAGGTGGCATTGGGAGCGCGTATTCAGGATGTGGTGGTAGAAAGCTGGCGTGATGCCGCCAATGCCATTGCCTATCTCAAACAGAGTCGCAGCGGCCGCGCCACCTTCCTGCCCCTCGACAATCTGCGCCCCCTGTCGCGGCAGAAGCTGCCCCGCCACACCGATGTGCTGGGATGGGCTGCGGATCTGGTGACCTATGACGAAGATGTGGCGCCGGCCGTGGAATTGCTGCTAGGGCAGATCCTGGTTGTCAAGGATCTGGAAGCCGCCCGCGCCGTTATCCGGGGCTCGCAAAGGCCCCGCATCGTCACCCTCGAAGGCGATTTCGTGCATCCTGGCGGCAGTGTGAGTGGCGGCAGCAAGCAAAAGCGACGGCAATCGGGCATGCTGGCCCGTGAACGAGAATGGCGGCAGTTGCCGGCCGAGATCGCCGATGCCAAACAGCAAATACGCGATTTGCAGAGCGAACTGGAGGGAGTGCAGCGTGCTCTGGCCGCGGTGGAGGAAGACCTCACCGAATTCGTGGCCCAGGCTTCGGAGCTGGCCGATCTGGAACGCCAGCAAACCCATCAGCTCAGTAAGTTGCAGAATAATCTCGATCGGGCCCGGCAAACCGAGGCCTGGCATCGGACCCGCGCCCAGAAACTGGCCCTCGAGCTGGAGAATTTCGGCCGCACCCTGGCGCAGCTGCGACAGGAAATCGTCGAGTACCGGCAACAGGAGGGCGGGTTGGCCAATCGCATAGCAGCGCTGGAAGAAAAGCTGGCCACCCTGGGCACGACCGGTTTGGTTCAGGCCGTGGCCCAGGCCCAGGCGCGCATCGATAGCATGGATGAGCGCATGCAGGCCCAGCAGGCACTCGTAGCCAATCATGCCACTCGCTTGCAGCAGATTACCGGGGAGATAGAAACCCGCGAGCAGTATATTGCCACGTTGCAGACCGACATCAGCCAATTGCAGGAGCGCTTGCAGGATCTGGCCCGGGCCCAGGCGCAGGCTGATGAGGAATATAGCACGCTCATGCAGCAGATACATCCCGCCCAGCAGGAGCTGGACGGCCTGGATAATGGCTGGCTGGAGCACGATCAGGAGGGTGAACGCCTGCACGAACGCCTGCATCAGGAAGAATTGCAACTCAGTCAGGCGCAACTGCAATTGCAGCGCAGCGAAGACCGGCTGACGTATCTGCGCAGCCAGATCGAACACGACTTTGGCCTGGTGCAGCTGGAAACCGAAGACGGCGTCATCGCCCAGGAACCGTTGCCTTTTGATAGGATCGTGACCAGCCTGCCGCGGGTGCAGAGCATCCCTGAAGAAACGCAAGCGGAAATCCGCCGTCTGAAGGCGTTGATCAATCGTCTGGGGCCCATTAACCCGGAGGCGCAGGCCGAATACCAGGCCACCCAGGAACGTTACGAATTCCTCAGCCAGCAGGCGCAGGACCTGGAGGATGCTTCGGCGCATCTTACCCAGGTGATCAGCGAGCTGGACGAATTGATAGATCAGGAGTTCCGGCGCACGTTCAAGGCCGTAAACAAGGCCTTTACCCAGTACTTCACCCGGCTGTTCGGCGGCGGCACAGCTAAACTCGAGCTGACAACGCCCGACGACATCACAAATACTGGCGTTGAGATCATCGCCCGGCCGCCCGGAAAGCGCCCCAACAGCCTTTCGATGTTGTCGGGTGGCGAACGAGCGCTGACCGCGACAGCCCTCATCTTCAGCATCCTCAGCGTGAATCCGACCCCCTTTTGTGTACTGGATGAAATCGATGCAGCCCTCGATGAATCCAACATCGGCCGGGTACGCGAGGTGTTGCAAGAGTTGTCGCAGCAAGCGCAATTCATTCTCATTACCCACAACCGGGGCACGCTGGAGATCGCCAACACGATTTATGGCGTCAGCGTGGGACCCGACAGCGTATCGCAAACGCTGTCGCTGCGGTTGGATGGTGACAGGCTGAAGGAAGCTGCATGAGTTGCTGGCAGGGGTAATGCTCTTTTTCCCCTGCCAACATACTGAAACATGGCCTTTTAGGGGGTGTTTGCAGGTGTGTTGGCAAATACTTTATTTTGTTGTAAGCTATTGCCCAGTATGAATATAGTTCAACATAAACTTTTTGCGTCACAATGAGGTGAGGAGCTTGCTTTCTTACCACTATGTACGACCACGGCTGTTGCCCGAAGCGCTGGCCGCATTGCAGCGCGAGGGCGCCGAGGCGCGTGTGTTGGCCGGGGGCACCACCCTTGTCCGGCAACTAAAACAACAGCGTGTGCCGGTTTCGTTACTGGTCGACATCAAACACATTCCCGATCTGCATAGTATTCGTATCGATTCGCGCAGTGGCAGCCGGATTGGAACTACCCTGACCCTGGAGGAGCTGGCCGCCCATGCCGGGGTGCAGAAGTATTATCCGTTGCTGGCCGAGGCTTGTGCGGCTGTGCCGGCGTGGCAGGTACGTAACCGCGCCACGCTTGGCGGCGAAATCTGTGTGGGCTCGCGGCGTTCGGCCATCCTGGCGGCGCTGCTGTGTTATGAAGCTGCCGTTACGTTGCACGGTGCGGCGGGCGAACAGGTGCGCCCCCTGAGCGATTTCATCCGCGACGTCTACAGCGACAAGAGCTTGCTGCATGGCGTGTTGTTGAGCCATATTCTGTTGGGCCCGCGCTTGCGGCGTTTCGGCGCTGTTTTTCGCGGTTTGTATCAGTATCCGGGCCAGAGACATCCGGTGGTAGGGGCGGCAGTGGCTGCCAGCTATTATGAAGGCAATTTTCAGCATGCCCGTGTGATCATTAGCGGTGTCAATCCCCATCTGCAACGTTATACTGACGTGGAGCAGATATTAATGGAAGGGACTCTGGATGAGGACAGGCTGCAACGAGCGGCAGTCGAGCTTGGGCAGGCGCTTCATCCGGTCGATACCACACAGGCCAGCGCCGAATACCAGCGGGCCATGGCGCTGCACCTGTTTCGTCAGGCTGTGCAGGGCCTGCGCACGCAATTGGGAAATAGCAAATGAAGTACCCCATCTCTTTTCATCTCAATGGCAAGATCGTGTCGTTGGAGGTGTCGACGCAGGAAACCCTGCTGGATGCGCTTCGTCAGCGTTTGGGGCTGACCGGAGCCAAGGAGGCCTGCAACGAGGGCAATTGCGGCGCCTGTACCGTGCTGTTGAATTCTGCGCCGGTGTATGCCTGCATGGTGCTGGCGGTCGAAGTGGATGGCTCCGCCGTGGAAACGGTGGAGGGTATGGAAGGAGAAGAATTGCATCCCCTGCAGAAGGCGCTCATCGATCAACATGGCCTGCAATGCGGTTATTGCAGCCCGGGGATATTGCTGACAGCTCAGGCCTTGTTGGCTCACAATTCCCGTCCCAACAAAACCCAAATCCGGGAAGCCCTGGCCGGTAATCTGTGTCGTTGCACGGGCTACACCGATATAATCAAGGCCGTTCAGGTTGCTTCACGCGCTCGTCGCTAGGAAAATCATCCGTGACTCGCAAGACTTTACTTGTAGGCAAGACCTTCCCCCGAATCGAAGCTGAAGCCAAGGTAACCGGGCAGAGCCGGTATTGGTTGGATTTGCCTCCTGCGACCAATACTTTATATGTGGGACTTGTGACCAGCACCCGGCCGCACGCCCGAATTCTCGGTATTGACACGGCTCCGGCATTACAGCACGAGGGCGTAGAGGCAGTGCTGACGGCAGAGCACATATCCGGTATGTTGGGGAATATGTTATGTGATCGGCCCATCCTGGCTGCCCACACCGTGCGCTATGTGGGCGAACCCGTGGCCCTGGTATTGGCCCGCTCGCCGGCTGCGGCCCACAGCGCTGCTGCCCTAGTGCAGGTGAGATACGATGATTTGCCGGTGGCGATCACGGCGGATGAGAGTTTGCTGCCTGATGCTCCGATCCTGCATCCCGAGTTCTCTGCCTACCAGGGAGCGGCCGCACTCGGCGGTGGTGACTTGCCCAATGTTGCCGCCCGATTTACCATGACGGCCGGGGACCTGGAGGCCGGTTGGGCCCAGGCTGATGTTATCATCGAGCAGCAATATCACACTTCGGTGCGGCATCATGCCGCGCTGGAGCGTCATGGCGCCAGCGCCCGGCAAAAGGCCGACGGCACCCTGATTCTATGGGCTTCCACAGCCGCGCCCTATGCCCTGCGCAAGGAGATTTCCCGCGCCCTGGGGATTGACGCCCAGCGCCTGCGGGTGACATGTGCCCGTGTGGGGGGCGGAATTGGCGCCAAGAGCCGCACCAGCATCGAGGCGCTGGTGGTGGCCGCGGCCATGGCCTATCCGGGCTACACCGTGCACCTGGAATTGCAGCAGAGCGGGGAATTCACTTCTGTTTTCGTGCGGCCAGCATTAAGCGCTTATCTGAAAATGGGGGTGACCCGGCAAGGGGAGATCGTGGCGATGCAGGCCAGGTATGCCTGGGATGTAGGGGCCAGCGCCGATGCCTGCCTAGAAACGGTCTGGAGCGCGGCCTATGCCGGTACCGGGCCGTACCGTATTCCCCATGTGGCGATCGACAGCGAAGCGGTTTATACGAACCACACGCCGGCTGCCCCCATGCGCGGGAACGACATGGCCGAGGTTCACTGGGCTATCGAACAGCACATTGACCAGCTGGCTGCAGCCATCGATATGGATCCGGTGGCTTTTCGGCTGCACAATATCGTAAAGGGCGGCGACCGTCTGGCTCTGGGTCAAATCATGCATGTGACCGGGCTGGATCAGTGTTTACAGAAGGTCACCGCAGCCATCGACTGGCAACGCAGGCCTGATGACAGGCCATCGATGGCACGCGGGAAGGGTCTGGCTTTGTTCTGGAGCCCCACCACGGTTGCACCTGATCATAGTGCCGAGGCCTGTGCGCGCTTTGACGACGATGGCTGTACGATTGCGATCGATAACGAGGATGCTGGCACTGGCCTGCATACTTTTGTGGCCCAACTTGCTGCCACTGAATTGGGATTGCCTCTGGACTGGGTACAGGTGTCGCCGGTAGACACGGCCCAGGGCTTGCAATATCCTCAACGCAAGGCCACGGCTGAGGTATGCAGCGTGGGTAATGCTGTGCTGATGGCGGTGCGGCGTCTGAAGGTTCATCTTGTGCAGCAGGTGGCAGCGGCATGGAACGAGTCGCCCAATCATATCGATATTATCGATGGGATCGTAATTTCACATGCTACCGAGCGTCAGCAGGCACTGGATGAGATGTTCCGCGCGGGCATTGCCACGGCTGCCGGGCCGAGTTTCCTGCGGCCATTGGAGGCGCGGGGCTATGCCACACCTTCTCCCTTCTTTGCGTCTGACGATCCCGAGATTGCCTCGATTCTCTATTTTTGCGCCGGGGCAGCGGCCGCCGAAGTGGAAGTCAATCGTACAACTGGCGAGGTGAAGGTGTTGCAGCTGGCCGCGGCGGTGGATGTGGGGCATGCCATCAATCCTGATCTGGTGCTGTCACAGATGAAGGGTGGGGCGCTGCAGGGGCTGGGGGCTGCATTGTGGGAAAATCTGATTTATAAAGACGGGGTACCGATTAATCCCGATTTATACAACTATCACGTGGCGATGTTTACTGATTTGCCGGCGCAACTTTTTGCTCATATCGTAGAAGTGCCCCAGGAGGGCGGCCCCTATGGCGCGCGCAGCCTGGCGGCGGATGTGCCGGTGCTGGTTGCCCCTGCCGTTGCCAATGCCGTGGCTCAGGCCGTGGGCCTCCGCCTGACCCGAATGCCCATCACAGCAGAGACGGTGTGGCGGTTCTTGCGGGAAAACTGACGGTTTTTCTAAAATCACCCCTTTACCCGTGTCTTGCACGTATAGTAAAACGTCGTATAATTACATAAGATGGCTGGTTGCAAAAGTGTATCCCGCAACCAAAAGCCTTATTGGTGTGTTTAATTCTTAAACATCATTCATTTTTGCCGTTCGGGCATACAGAACGGCTCTTCAAGGAGGTATCAATCGTGATGAAGTCCCCTCGTTTATTGTGGCTTGTACCGGTGTTGTTGCTGGCACTGGTACTGACTGGTTGTGGCGATAAGCCCACCGCTGTGGCCGAAGAAAGCCCCGAATTCCTGCTGGCTCTGCCGCGTATTGTCGTCGATGTCGACAGCAATGGCGTGCCATCCATCGCCAAGATCACGCCGGAGGCGATCAAGCGTTTGACTTTTGGCCAGCTCGATTTCACCGGTCTGCGCATGGATCCGGCCTACGTCGATTGGTTTACGCGCACTAATTTGCAGCACGTGGAAGTGATACACAAGAATGATGGTTTGTATCTCTTCGCCAATAATGAACCGCTACCGCACATTGCCTGGGATGGCGAGGCCCTGAAATCGACCGGCGAACTGGCGGGTGACTCGGGCCTGTTGGATCCGCGTGTCGCCAAAGTCGTCACCATGCTGACGCCCTTCATCCAGCGTATTGGCATCGATATTGCCGTACGCTTCCCCATCGCCGCCGATGCCGAGGAGATCCCTCTCAGCGAACCCGGCGCAGCCATGGCCACCTTGTCTGCCCAGGGAGAGGAGCCCAGCATCGCCCGTGTACGGGTGCACGTGAACTACGATCAGGAAGGCGTGCCATCGGTGTTGTCCGTTTCCACGCGTGATCTGGAAGAAGCTCTGGGCGCCAGCCTGCGCCAGATGCAGCTCGCCCCGCAAACCATCGCCATGATGCAGAATGCAAATATCCAGCACATCATGGTACGCACCACCCCCACCGGCGTACTGATATTCGTCAATGGCAAGGCGCTGCCGCATATCGCCTGGTCCGATGAACATCTCAAGAACAGTGCGGCGTTGTTTGGTCAGTTGTACGATACGCCTGCCTATCAGCTTGCGCGTGAGGCGGCCAACATGCTGCTGCCAGTGCTGAATAACATTGATGGCGAAATTGTCCTGCGCTTCCCCTTGGCCGAAGGCGCTGAGGAAATCCCCCTTCCCAACCCCTAATTCGGAGGCCATCCCATGAATAATAATTATAGTGGTTTGCGCGCGGTCGGCAAGATCTTGCAGGTTCTGGCCTGGATTGCACTTGTGTTGGGCTTCATCGCCGCTATTATCGTGTTATCCGCACTGAAGAACATATTGCCCAACACGGGTGGTGGTATCCGTCTGGGTATTGCCGTGGCAGTGCTGCTGAGTGTCGGCGTTACCAATTTCTTCCAGCTTTTCATCATTGGTGGATTGGTGGATGTGTTCACCGACATGGCTGATCACATAGCCAGCCAGAATGTAGCCCTGGATCGCCTGACCAAAGCCGTGACCGAAGCCGCGAAACCCCCGCCCCCCTCTCCTACACCGCCCCCTCCACCACCTCCGGCCTGATTCCAGCCTCAGTCCTGGCCCGGAGCTTCCAATTCCGGGCCAGGTGCAACTTGTCTCAGCTCCAAGATAGCGCTGGCCGGCCCTGGGCAAATCCAAGGCCGGCCCTTTTGCTATGAACAAAACCCCCGACTATTATCGCATCCTGCAAGTCCATCCGGCGGCTGAACCCGAGGTTATACAGGCCGCGTACCGGCGTCTGGCCCGCAAGTATCATCCTGATGTCGGTTACGACCAGGAAGACCTCATGCAGGCGATCAACGAGGCCTATGAGGTGTTGTCGGATGGTGACAGGCGCGCTCAATATGATCGCTGGTATCGCCAGCATGTCGATGCGCGTTCACAGACGACCATGCCCCCTGCTTCATGGTGGCGTATCCTGCTGCCGGTAGTGCTGACACTGATCGTATTGACCGTGCTCGTGCTGGATGTGTTCCGGCTGGGCCTGCGCGGCTTCCCCGAGATCACCGTGGTGCTGGTATTGCTGGGCTGGTTGATCTATCACTTTGGTGGTTGGAAGCGATTGTGAATCC
>JAJRXO010000352.1 GCA_024276255.1 Chloroflexota bacterium
ATAAACAGGGAGGTGGCCCGCAACGAGGATATGCGCCTCTATGCGCGCACATCCCTCGAGCTGGGTCTGCACGAGCCCGCTTATGCGCTTGAATACAGTGCAAGACTTGAGGAGGAATGCCGCCGGGCTGGGAAAGACGTAGCGAGCAATGAGGATGCTCGATGAATGGAAGTGACTGATGAACCGGATCATGGACAGCAATAAACTGGAGAAACCAGGAGGCTGGTGGGTATTGCTGGGCGTGTTGGCGGCTATTGCGGCAGGCGTTGTCTCTGCAGGTCTTTTCAGGATGAATCCGCTGGCTGCGCCGTTGATTGTGGCCGCCCTTGCGGTTCTCGTCGTTGCACGCGACCCCTGGAAGGGTGTTGTCCTCTTGTTGCTGGCGGCACAGTTCAATATTTTCAGGTATGACTTCGGACCTTACACGATCAGGCCGGAACAGGTAGTCTTCCTGTTGGCGTTTGCCGTATGGATAGCCTTCTTCCTGCAAGGAAGGTCGAAAATCTATTCAACAGTGCTTGATATCCCGATACTGGGCCTGATAATCACCGGCTTCGTATCTTCATATCTGTTTTCCCCTGATCCTGCATATAGTTATCAGGGGCTTTTCTTGCAGATACTCTACATGAGCATGTATTTTTATACGGTTAATGTGCTACTGAATAATCGTTCGAGGTTTGACTTCACCGTGAAGGTCATGATGTTCTTCGCCAGTTTACACGCCCTCTATGCGATTGTTGCATTCGTGGCTCATTTTGCCGGTTTAAATATAGGTGGTATTTCTCTTTCTCATCTGGTGACATTGTCATTTCCATCGACCAGCGGTTTCTTCCAGGAGGCAAACCTGCTTGCGGCTTATACCGGCGTAATGTTGATGCTTTTTATCGTTCACCTCGTTACATACGGTAAGGAAAGAATTGCGGGATCTCGTTATTTATGGTTGGGATTTATCCTGCTTTTTATCGTGTTGCTTACCTCAATGACCCGTGCTGCCTGGTTAGGCGTACTGCTGGTCATGATTGCACTTCCCTTCTATTCGCGACCAGCACACAACATCATCAACCCTAAGGCCCTTGCATTCCTGGTTGTGGCGTTGATGGTTTTTGCCATCGTGTTTCCAATCGTAAATTTTGTTTTCTCGGAAGCATCTGGAACCAGTGATGCATTATTGGTGCGTATGCAAAACCTGCTGAACTTTGAGACAGGCTCGGCGAGAAGCAGGTCAGATGTACAGGATGCTGCTATCGAAGAGTGGCGCAACAACCCGTACCTGGGTTATGGAGTGCTTTCCATAGGTGAGAAAGGAAACGTGAACAGGGGCTGGTTATTCAGCTCGGGCATTCAGAGTCTGCACGATATGGGGCTGGTGGGCCTTTTCTTCATGGCGTGGATTCACATCATCCCGATTATTTACGGATTCATGGCTTCGGCAAGGGCGCGTGACAATATGCGCAGGGCGAGCCTGTTCGGTATGTCGTTAGGCGCAATCGTCATGGCGGTTGCATCCCAGGCATCGTCGTTCTTCTGGCTGGGTTTCCCGTGGATCTATCTGGGCATCCTGGTTGCCCTGTCCAAGGCGACCATGGATGAGGCAAAAGAGGCGCAAACAGAAGGTCGGGCTATCCTTAATGGCTGATATCGGTATCGACGCTCATGCAATCGGGGGGCGCCTTACCGGCAACGAGACCTACATCACCAACCTGATCGATGGTCTCATTGGCCTTGAGAGCGGCCATAAGTTCACCCTTTTCATGACCGGTATGGAGGCCGCCGAAAGGGCAGGCAACATGTTTCCCGGGGTGCGCCCGGTAATGGCCCGGCCGGCGAACCCAATGTTGCGAATACCGCTGGTTACTCCCTGGCTGGTCTGGAAGCTGGGCATCGACCTCCTGCACGTGCAGTACGTGGGGCCGCCGCTGATGACGGCGCCACTGGTAACGGTGATTCACGACATCTCTTTCGAGTCCTATCCACAGTTTTTCTCAACGCGGGAACGGCTGCAGTTCAAGGCCACTTTCCCGGTGACCGCCAGGCGCGCCGCCCGTGTGCTGACCATTTCCGAGAACTCTAAGCGCGACCTGGTGGAAATCTATGGCCTGCCTGAGGAAAAAGTGATAGTCACTTACCTGGCGGCCGGCAAGGAATTCGTCCCCGTGGCGGACTCCGAATCATTGCGGGCGGTCCGCGGCCGCTACGGCATCAAGGGCCCCTATATACTGGCTGTGGGCAACCTGCAGCCGCGCAAGAACCTGGTGAGGCTGATAGAAGCCTATTCGCGCATGCGGAGCGCCAGGCCCGACATCGGCCACAGCCTGGTGCTGGTGGGCAAGAAGGCATGGCGGCACGACCCCGTGTTATCATTCGTGGAAGGCTCACGATGGGCGGATGACATTCTGCTCACCGATTACGTTTCCGCTGAGGACCTGCCCGCGCTTTATTCGGGAGCCGATCTTTTCGCCTATCCCTCCATCTACGAGGGGTTCGGCCTGCCGCCGCTGGAGGCGATGGCATGTGGCACGCCGGTGGTAGTCTCTGATCGCGCTTCCCTGCCGGAGGTC
>JAJRXO010000353.1 GCA_024276255.1 Chloroflexota bacterium
AAATGGATCGCCCAGGCGCGGGCCGTGCTGGCCAATGAACCCCGCGCCAATTCGCTCAACCTGCGCGGGCTGGCTCTGGACCCCGGCCTGCCCCAGTTCCCTGAGATATTCCAGATGGCCGCAGCCGCCATTGCCGTCTATCCCATGTATCGCGGGGTGGCCAAACTGGTGGGCATGGATGTCATCGAGTTCGATGGCGAGCGACCGCATCACCAGCTGGCCGCCCTGCAACGGGTGTGGGATGACTACGATTTCTTCTTCATTCACATCAAAAAAACCGATAGCTACGGTGAAGACGGCAACTTTGCCGCCAAAGTACACGAAATCGAGGCCGTTGATCAGATCATCCCCGATCTGCTGGCACTCGAACCTACCGTGATCATCGTCACCGGTGATCACAGTACACCGGCCGCCATGCGCAGTCACTCGCACCACCCGGTGCCCACCCTCTTCTGGGGCTCCCAGGTGATGCCCGATCACAGCACCACCTTCGGTGAACGTGCCAGCGAACAGGGGGCGCTGGGCCGTTTTCACGCCACCCAAATCGTGCCACTGGCCATGGGCTATGCCGGCCGTCTGCGTAAATACGGCGCCTGATCAAACAACGAGCCGGCAGGTGCCATGCATCTGCCGGCTCGAATTTGTGGGGAGGGGGGATAAGTAAATCAGGAAGTAGGACCGCCACTCTCGCTGAACAGCTCCTTAATGCCGCCCAGGGCCCCCAGCACACCCGATGCTTCGTAGGGGACGAAGATCTTGGCGGCCTGTCCGTTCGCCATCGCCTTCAGCGCATCCAGATACTGGATGGCGATCAGCTTGTCGTCGGGCCGGGCTTCCTTGATGGCGTTGAACACGATGGTGATGGCGCGACTCTGGCCCTCGGCCTCGGCCTGCAGGCGATAGCGTTCAGCATCGGCCACCCGGCGCACGGCCTCGGCCTTACCTTCGGCTTCCAGAATGGCAGCCTGCCGACTGCCTTCCGCCTCCAGGATGTTGGCGCGCTTTTCGCGTTCCGCCTTCATCTGGCGGTGCATGGCCTGTGTGACATCGGCCGGTGGGTCAATGCGCTTGATCTCCACCCGCACGACGCGCACGCCCCATTTATCGGTGGCGTCATCCAGCACCTCCCGCAGCCTGGCATTGATTGTATCGCGCGAGGTCAACGCCTGATCCAGCTCCATCTCGCCCACCACATTACGCAGGTTCGTTTGCGCCAGCTTGGTGGCGGCGTCGAAGAAATTGGCCACGTTGTACACCAGCTTCACCGGATCGGTGGCTTCGTAGAACACGATCGCGTCCACAGTCACCACCACATTATCCTTGGTGATAACCTCCTGTGGGGGCACATCCACCACCTGTTCGCGCATATCCACCTTGATCAGGCGATCCAGGAAGGGAATGATGAGCGTGAGGCCGGGTTGAGCCGTACGCGTATAGCGCCCCAGGCGCTCAACCACCCCTTTCTGATAGGGCGACACGATGCGGATCGACAACGTGCCCACAGCAATCACAAACAGGACCAGGAAAAACAAAAACAGAATGGTTCCCATGTTCATACCTCCAAAAGGAAAAAGCGTATCGTTTGCCGCGATCAAACGGCAGTGTCAGTGCTTGATTTCAGTGGGATTCTTCTCTGACGATAAGTCGGGTACCTTCCACGCGCACCACTTCCACAAGGGAGTCCACGGGGATGACCGTGTCGTCAGCAGATTGGGCCCGCCATTCCTCGCGATCGATGCGCACGCGGCCCGTGGCCTGCAAGGGATCGATCGTCTCCAGCACGACTCCGCTTTTGCCCAGAACACGATCCACGCCCACGCCTTCGGGCTGGGGCCCGGTGACGCGTTCGGCAAAGCGGCGGGAATACACAATGGCGGCTACCGAGGCCAAAATAAAGACGGCCAGTTGCCATTCGATGCCCAGGCCCACAAAAGCCGCAGCAGCGGCGGCGATCGCGCCCACACCAAATGCAGCCAGTACAAAACCAGCGGTAAAAACCTCGGCCAGAAAAAACACCATGGCCACGACCAGCCATCCCCATCGCAGAATATTCATATCCAGCATACAGGCCTCCTCGTGATAAACATGAATGAACGAAACAAGAAGGGTGACGATCGATACTCCTATTATACGGCAGATCACCGCCAAAACCCGACCCCAGCCTGACAGCCAAAGGACGGCAAACTGACGCCGCATTCCCTCAGCAGCGCCTGTGCGCCATTTGGCCTGGGTTGCGCAGAAATCCGCTCTGACGTATACTTCGAGATCGGAACTGGTCGATTTATTTCCAGTTCGTCTGGCATACGCTGCTATTCGTTTTTTCTCACTCTCTATCTCAAGGAGGAGATACCGAAATGTCGAAACGGATCTTTACAGTATTAATCGTTCTGCTTCTTAGCGCCGTGGTGCTGGCGGCATGTGGTGGCGGGCAAGCCACTACAGCACCGGAACCCACCAAGGCGCCGGAAGCAACCAAGGCGCCGGAACCGACCAAGGCACCGGAACCCACCAAGGCGCCAGAACCCACCAAGGCACCGGAACCCACCAAGGCGCCGGAACCTGAGGCCAAGCTGGGAATGACCCCGGACAACCCCCTCACCGTCCTGTTCGTGCCCTCAGGTGAGGTGGAACAAATCCTGGGTGGAGCCGAAAAGCTTGATGCCGCCCTGGCCAAAAGAGGTGTTTACACCAAATCATCAGTGTCGACCAGCTATGCTGCGGCCATTGAAGCCATCTGCTCGGGACAGGCTGATATTGCCTGGCTGGCGCCGCTCAGCTACGTGCTGGCCCACGACAAATGTGGTGCCGA
The DNA here is from genome assembly GCA_024276255.1 of Chloroflexota bacterium. Lineage (GTDB taxonomy): Bacteria > Chloroflexota > Anaerolineae > J102 > J102 > JAADGC01. Next base: position 2,810 of record JAJRXO010000353.1, read on the forward strand.
CGTCATCCTGGGCGCTATCCGCTTCGGTTCGGCTACCTACAACGGCCAGATCCTGGCCAACGTGGATAGTGGCATCAATACCCTGGCCGACCTGAAAGGCAAGCGCTTCGCCTTCACTGATCCCGCCTCCACATCGGGGTATCTCTATCCCTCGGCGTTGATGCTGGATAATGGCATTAACCCGAAGACCGATCTGGCTGAAGCCGTATTTGCCGGCGGACACACCTCGGCGGCGATTGCCGTGTATCAGGGTACTGTGGACGCCGCGGCTACCTACGTTGATGCCCGCAACAGCCTGGTCGATCGCTTCCCCGACATCATGGAGAAGACCAAGGTCATCGCCACCACGGCCGACATCCCCAACGACACCATTTCCATTCGCCCCAACCTTGATCCGGAAGTCGTCGACGCCTTCAAAAAGGCCATGCTCGACATTGTGAGCACGGATGAAGGCAAACAGATTGTGTACGAAATCTACGAATGGGACGGCATTGCCGAGAGCAACGACGCCCTGTTTGAGCCCGTACGCCAGGCGGCTGTGGGCCTGGGCATTGAGCTCAGCAACTGGAAAGGCGTGAGCGTCAACTACCAGGTGGGTATGGTCACCGACCTCGGCGGTATCGACGACAAGTCCTTCAACCAGACGGCATGGAAGGGCGTGCTGGATGCCATGAAGAAACTGCCTGTAGACGGTGTGTTCCTGGAAAGCCAGCAGCAGACCGACTACGAGAAGAACCTGAACGAGTTCATCTCTCAGGGCAAAGACCTGATCATCACCGTCGGCTTCCTGCTGGGTGACGCCACCCGCCAGGCCGCCGAGGCCAATCCTGATCAGAAATTCGCCATCGTCGACTATCCCAGCGAAGCTCCCAACATCCGCGGCCTGCTGTTCAACGTGGCCGAGCCCAGCTTCCTGGCCGGTTATCTGGCTGCCGGCATGAGCGAGACCGGTGTCGTCTGCACCTATGGCGGCATCAATATTCCGCCCGTGGTCGAATTCATGAAGGCCTACCAGAAAGGCGTGGAATACTACAACGCCCAGAAAGGCGCTGATGTCACGCTGCTCGGCTGGGACAACGAAACCCAGGACGGCGCCTTCACCGGTAATTTCGAAAGCACCGATGATGGCCGCCGCTTCGCCGAGAACTTCTTCGACGAAGGCTGTGACGTGATCTTCCCTGTGGCCGGTCCTGTGGGCCTGGGTAGCGCTGCTGCCGCTAAAGATCGCGGCCTAATGATGATTGGTGTCGACACCGACCAATACGTGTCGGCGCCCGAGTTCGGCGAAGTGTTCGTGAGCTCCGTGCTCAAGAACATGGACAAAGCCGTGTATGACACCATCAAGTCACTCACCCGCGGCGCCTTCAAGGGCGGCGAAAGCTACATCGGTACGCTGGCGAACGGTGGTGTGGGCCTTGCCCCCTTCCACGACTACGAAGACAGGGTGCCTGATGATCTGAAAGCCGAACTGGAAGAGATCACCAACATGATCGCTTCTGGCGAACTTTCAGTGCAGTAAGTCAGCTTCCCGCAATAACATGAAGCATGCGGCGGCGATAGAAGTTCTCTCGCCGCCGCATGGCTATCTCCGATCAGATGGCTCTCATGCGCACACCTCTGCAAGCGGAGACGTAAGCGGCAAAACCCCGCGTTAGCCTCTTACGTTTCCGCTTGGTAACTGTTTGACAACCAACACAGCCCTACCCCAATCTTTATACAGAGAGAGAGTTATGGCCCCAGTTCTTGAACTTCGTGGTATCACCAAACGTTTTCCGGGCGTTCTGGCCAACGACCACATCGATCTGACCTTGGAAGAAGGTGAAATCCATGCCCTGCTGGGTGAAAACGGCGCCGGAAAAAGCACGTTGATGAATATCCTCTACGGGCTTTATTCGCCGGACGAGGGAGAAATCTACATTCACGGTAAGCGTGTCAACATCAAGGGCCCCACCGACGCCATTCGCCAGGGGATTGGCATGGTGCACCAGCATTTCATGTTGGTGCCGCCGCTCACCGTGACCGAAAACGTGATGCTGGGCAACGAAACCACGCGGGGATTGGTGCTCGACCGCCAGGCTGTAGCCGCCCGCGTACGCGAGATCTCGGAACAACACGGCTTGCACGTGGACACAGAGGCCAAATCGAAGATCTGCCTGTGGGCGTTCGTCAGCGGGTGGAGATCATCAAGGTGCTCTACCGCGATGCCAGCATCCTCATCCTCGATGAACCCACGGCCGTGCTCACCCCCCAGGAAGCCGACGAGCTCTTTCACATCCTGGAATCATTGCGCCAGCAGGGTGTCAGCATCATTTTCATCAGCCACAAGCTGCGCGAGGTGCTGGAGCTGGCCGACCGGGTCACGGTCATTCGTCGCGGCCGGGTGGTGGGCGAGACCAAAACCGCCGATGCCAGTCAGGCGCAACTGGCCGAGATGATGGTGGGGCGACAGGTGAGCCTGAGCGTGACCAAGGGCGAAGCCACGCCCGGCGAACCGGTGCTGCAGATCAGAGACCTGCAGGTGCTGGACGATCGCCTGCAGGTGGCTGTCGACGGCGTCAGCCTGGATGTGCGGGCAGGAGAAGTGCTGGGGGTCGCCGGTGTGCAGGGCAATGGCCAGACAGAACTGGTGGCAGCCATCACCGGCCTGCGCGAGGTCAAGGGAGGTAAGGTCCTGATCAACGGCAAAGACGTGACCAACGCCTCCCCGCGAGCGATCACCGAAGCGGGCAGCGCTCATGTGCCGGAAGATCGGCAGGAAGATGGCCTGGTGCTGAGTTTCTCCATTGCCGATAATCTCGTGCTAAACACCTATTATCTGCCGCCGTATGCCCACGGATTGAGTATGCACGATGAGGTCATCCGCAAGCGCGCTGTGGAACTGGTGAAAGAATTTGATATCCGCACCCCCAGCGCCATGGTGCCGGTGGGCAATCTGTCGGGTGGCAACCAGCAAAAGGTGATTGTGGCCCGCGAGTTCAGTCGGCCCATCCGCCTGCTTATCGCCAACCAACCCACGCGCGGCCTGGATGTGGGATCGATCGAATTCATTCACAAGCGCCTGATCGAAAAACGGGACGATGGCGTGGCCGTCTTTCTGGTTTCGGCCGAACTGGACGAGATCATGGGTCTGTCGGATCGTATCGCCGTGATGTTCAAAGGCAAGATCACGGCCGTGGTTGATGCGCAAAAGGTATCAAAAGAACAGGTTGGCCTGATGATGGCCGGTAGCACCCTGGAAGAGGCCCTGACGCAGGCGCCCGGTCCCCAGGAAAGCGCACCGGAAATCATCACCTGATCAGCAAATCTACATCTCACGAACGAATGCACTTGTCCGCAAACAAACGGGCATTGTTTAGGAGCATGTTATGACTGAGAAAGACACTTCTCAACTTCCTCCCTCCGACGGCAAGGGGACGGAATCGTTAGCCGAGGACTTCCGCAGCAATGCTGTACGCGATGCCGTGCTGCTGCCCATCCTGTCGGTGTTTACCGGCCTCTTCATCGGCGCCATCATCATCATCATTACCGATAACACCGTTATTACGGCCTGGCGCCATGTTTTTGATGACCCGCTGGCGGCCATCGCCGCTACCTGGACCAGCATCAGCGTCGCCTATGGGGCCTTGATCTCCGGCTCGCTAGGAATCGTAGAGATCTGGCATGGCATCCAGGCCATGATGCAGGGGCAGGGTTCGGCTGAATTGGGAGTGGCGATGATCCCCCTGGCCGAGAGTATGACGCAATCGGTGCCCTATATTTTCGCCGGGCTGGCCGTGGCCCTGGGTTTTCAGGGAGGTCTGTTCAACATCGGCGGTGAAGGTCAGCTGCTGGTCGGCGGCTTGAGCTCGGTCTGGGTGGGCTATGCCGTGACCGGCCTGCCATGGTTTATCCATCTGCCCCTGGCCCTGCTGGCAGGCATCATCGGCGCCGGCATCTGGGGCGCCATCCCCGGCATTCTCAAGGCATACACTGGCGGCCACGAGGTGATCAATACGATCATGATGAACTGGATCATCATCAGCCTCAGCGCCTGGTTGCTCAAGGTGGGAGGTCCCATGTCGCGGGAAAAACTGCCCATCACCCCCGAAGTGCTGCCCACGGCCCAGATCCCGCAGATGTTCAGTACCCAGGGCAATCGCTTCCACTGGGGCTTCTTCCTGGCTCTGGCCGTGGCAGCCTTTGTGTGGTGGCTGTTGTATAAAACCACGCTCGGCTTTGAAATCCGCATGCTGGGCGCCAATCCCAAGGCAGCCCGTTACAGCGGCATTCATGTGCGCCGCCTGTATGTGATCGTCATGACTGTCAGTGGTGCCCTGGCCGGTCTCGCCGGCTCGGTGCAGACGCTGGCCGTCGATCATTGGGTCGGCCTAGGCTTCTCCGGGGGGCTGGGCTTCGATGCCATTGCCCTGGCGCTTTTGGGCAAGAGCCATCCCCTGGGGGTGGTGTTGGCTGCCATTCTCTTCGGCACCCTGCGCAACGGCGCCACCCGCATGCAGTCGGTGGCCCGTATTCCCATCGACATCATCACCATCGTGCAGGCGCTGGTGATCGTCTTTATCGCCGCACCGGCTATTATTCGCTGGATTTTCCGCCTGCGTACCGGAGGCGAAGCTGCCGCTCCCATTTTCACCAAAGGCTGGGGTTCCTGACCCGCCTTTCCCGACTCCATTTGTTGCTTAAGGTGACGTTTTTATGACAGCTACTGCAACTTCTTTTTCTCCCGATTCGTATGCCGGCCGCAGAGAACGCCGCAAAGCCATCGCCTATGGTGTGTTCTTTCTGCTGGTCGCGGCCATGATTCTCTGGTTCTTCGCAGCGCACAGCGAAGGTGGCATCATCAGCACCATGAAGCTCAACCCGACGACCAAGGCCAAGATCATCAAGGTGCCCGATCTGAAGCTGCCCACACTGACAACCATGATCGTTTTGGGGCTGCTAACCGCCCTTATCGGCTTCTATCAGATCATCCGCGGGTTTAAGAACGTCTATCTGTGGCTGGGTATCGTGGCGTCCATGTTTGTATTCGCCTTTCTGGTGTGGGCCACACGCGGCAGGTCCATCAACCTGCTGGGCATCCTCACTTTTGCCGTGGCCGCCGCCTCACCCATCGCCTTCGGCGCCCTCAGCGGTGTGATGTGTGAACGCTCGGGGGTGATCAACATCGCCATCGAAGGGATCATGCTGGCGGCAGCCATGATGGCCGTGGTGGTGGCCAGCATGACCGATAGCCAGTGGCTGGGGCTGGTTGCTGCCATCCTCACCGGCGGCCTGATGGGCTGGTTTCTGGCCATCCTCTCCATCCGTTTTATGGTCGATCAGATCATCGGCGGCGTGGCCCTCAACATCTTCGCCCTGGGTATCACCAGCTTTATCAGCCAGCGCTTCTTGCAGCCCATCCCCGATCTCAATTCGGGCGGCGTCTTCAAAAAGATTCCCATTCCCGGCCTCTCGCAGATCCCTATCATCGGCCCCGTGTTCTTCAACCATACCCCCATCATCTATATTCTGTTTATTCTCGTCATTGCCATCCACTTTATGATGTGGTACACCAAATGGGGCCTGCGTACGCGGGCCGTGGGTGAACACCCGCGCGCGGCCGACACGCTGGGCATTAACGTGTTTCTCGTGCGCTACGTGAACGTGATCGTCGGCGGCATGATTGCCGGCATTGGCGGCGCCTACTTCACCATCGGCTCGGTGGGCCGCTTCGACGAAAATATCACTGCCGGCAAGGGCTTCATCGGCCTGGCCGCTATGATCTTCGGCAAATGGACGGCTGTCGGCGGATTTTTAGCCTCGCTGTTGTTCGGCTTCTCCGACGCCCTGCAGGCCAAGTTGCAGATCCTGGGCAAGGCTCAGGTGCCTATTCCCAGCGAATGGCTGCTCGTCATCCCCTATGTCGTCACCATGATCGTATTGGCCGGTGTGGTAGGCCGCACTGTGCCTCCGGCTGCCGATGGTCAGCCTTACGAAAAACAGTAAAGCGCACCACCCCAGAGCCAGATTGCAGGCTAAATAACCGCCTGCAGCCCATTTAATGGTATACTGCGTATTGTCCCCCCTGCGACAATACGCAGTTTTCTTGGGAGAAACGTGTAGCAATGGCCTATCAAAACCTGCAAGCATTTATCGATAAACTGGAAAAAGCCGGTGAACTGCATCGCATCACCGTGCCGGTTGATCCCTATCTGGAGATTACCGAGATCACCGACCGCATCAGTAAAGGGGCGGCCGCGCACAACAAGGCCCTGCTCTTCGAACGCGTCAAGGGCTCGGATATGCCGGTGCTGATCAATGCCCTGGGCAATGAAAAACGCATGGCCATGGCCCTGGGTGTGGGAGAGCTGGACGATCTGCGCCATAATCTGGCCCACCTGCTCGACCCCAAGCTGCCGCGCGGCTTGCGGCCCACCCTGAGTCGCGCCGGTGAGATGCTGGGCGCCCTGCGCAGCATCGGTCTCAAGCCCAGGATCGTCGGCAATGCGCCCGTGCAGGAAGTGGTAAAAACCGGCGATAACGCCACCCTGGATGGCATCCCCATTCTCACCTGCTGGCCCGCAGACGGCGGCCCCTACATCACCATGCCCACGGTTATCAGTCGAGATCCGCTCACGCAGGTGCGCAATGTGGGCATGTATCGACTGCAGGTCTACGACAACCACACAGTGGGTATGCACTGGCAATTGCACAAAGGTGGGGCAGAGCACGAACGCGTGGCCCGTGAAATGGGAAAGGAACAGATTCCCGTGGCCGTCAGCCTGGGCGGTGATCCGGCCATCATGTGGTCGGGCAGCGCCCCCCTGCCTCCGAACGTCGACGAGTTCCTGCTGGCAGGATGGCTGCGGGGTAAACCGGTCGAGCTCACCCGCTGCATCAGTCAGCCGCTGGAAGTGCCGGCTCATGCCGAGATCGTGATCGAAGGCTATGTAGATCCAGCCGAAAGCCGCCTGGAAGGCCCATTCGGCGATCACACCGGTTTTTATACCCCTCCCGACCATTATCCGGTGCTGCACATCACCGCCATCACCCACCGCCGCCGGCCCGTGTACCCCGCCACAGTGGTGGGCAAACCGCCCATGGAAGATTACTGGATGGGGAAAGCCACCGAACGCCTTTTCCTGCCCCTCATGCAACTGTTCATGGGCGAGATTGTAGATGTAAACATGCCCGCGGCCGGCGTTTTTCATAACCTCATCTTCGTCTCCATCAAGAAACGCTATCCCGGCCATGCCCGCAAGGTAATCAACGGCCTGTGGGGCCTGGGTCTGATGATGCTGACCAAGGCCATCGTGATCGTCGATGAAGATGTGGACGTACAGAATCCGGATGAGGCGTATTTTCATCTCTTTGGCAATGTGGATTGGAGCCGTGATGTCATTATCCAGGATGGCCCTGTCGATGCCCTTGATCATGCCAGCTATAACTTCGCGTTTGGCGGTCGCATTGGCATCGACGCCACGCGCAAGCTGCCCGGCGAGGGCTATACCCGCGGTTGGCCCGACCCCATCGAGATGAGCGCCGAAATCAAAGAACGCGTCGCCCGACGCTGGCTACAATACGGATTTGGCGACTAAAGCCACCCACTCTCCTGACTCCTTCCCATGCCCGACTGGAACGATCTCAGCCATCTCTGGTCTACCCTGACCGAAGTCGATACTGCCGCCCTGCGTGAGCAGGCGCAGAAGCCCCTGCGCGTGGCCATACTCGGCAGCGACGCCACCGCGGTGCAATGGCTGGTCGATCAACTGCGCACCGATCCTTTCAACGACCGGTTGCACGCCCTGCCGCACACCCTGTGGCCCTATCCTCTGCCTGTACCGGCGGCCACCCTCAAAGAAGCTGCCGCAGCCGACCTTGTCCTGCTGGCAATACCGGCCGCGCAATCATCGCTTGCTGCCGAGCGGGAAGCATTTGCCTTCTTGCGGCAGCAAAATCCGCGCCTGACCCCCATCATCCTGCATATCCAGACCCTGCCACAGCTGACGGCAGTTGATATGAGTCGGCGCAACTGGCGCGGGGCCGTGGAAGTCGTGGCATCGCCCCGACATCTGCACCCCCTGGCCACGGATCTGATCCCCACCCTTATCGATCTTTTTCCCGAGCAACATGTGGCTCTGGCGCACCATATCCCGGCCCTGCGCGAGGATATCGTCCGTCACATCATCAACGAAACCTGCGTCGCCAATGCCGGTTACGCGGCTGGCACCGGCCTGGCCGAGATCATCCCCGTCCTCGATATTCCCTTCAATGTCGCCGATATGGTGGTGCTCACCAAAAACCAGGGCCTCATGGCTTACAAGCTGGCCCTCTGCCTGGGGCAGGACATCAGTCCCCAGGAGCTGGCTGTACAACTGGTGGGCTTGCTGGGCGGAGGCTTTATGTGGCGCGAGCTGGCCCGGCGTCTGGTGGGCTTCATCCCCCTCTGGGGCCTGATCCCCAAGATCGCGGTCGCCTATGCCGGCACCTATGTAACCGGTCAGGCGGTGCTGCACTGGTACGCCTACGGCCAGAAGCTCAGCCCACAGCGCCTGCGTCAGCTTTACGCCCAGGCGCTGATCGAGGGCCGCCGCCGCGCTGCCGCTCTCGTGCCCCGACGCCGACTGCGTTTGCCCTCGCTGCGGCGTCGTTCTTCGCCGCCGATACGGCATGACACATGATGCGCACAGCCATTCCGAATCTGCCCCTGAGATAAGTGTTTCGCTTTTTACCCCTTCCCTCATCCTCCTTTCTTTCCGCAATTTCCCTGTCCTGTAACCATGAACGCTAACGATTTATTGAAAAAAGCCGCTGATGGCGAACGCCTCACGCCTGATGAGGGCCTGATCCTTTACAGAGAAGGCGATCATCAAGGTATGCTGGAAGTCGCCCACCAACTGCGTCTGCAGCGCACCCATCCCGAGATCGTCACCTATCTGGTCGATCGCAATATCAACTACACCAATGTCTGCACCACCGATTGCCAGTTCTGCTCGTTTTATCGCCTCCCCGGCCATGCCGAAAGCTATGTGCTGAGCAAGGAGGAGATCGGCGCCAAGGTGGAGGAGCTGCTGGCCTGGGGTGGCACCCGCATCCTCATGCAGGGCGGGCACCATCCCGACCTGCGCATTGACTGGTACGAGGATATGCTGCGCTGGCTGAAGAGCACCTATCCCGAGATCGAGCTGGATTGCTTCAGTCCCTCGGAGATCGAAAACATCGCTCATCTGGAAGGCATGAGCATGGAAACCGTGCTCGAACGCCTGAATGCGGCCGGGCTCGACGGCCTGCCCGGCGGTGGGGCCGAGATCCTAGACGACGCCGTGCGTATACGCATCTCGCCCAAAAAGACCAAAACGGCTGTGTGGCTGCATGCTATGCGCATTGCTCAGCGCCTGGGCATGGTCACCAGCGCCACCATGGTGATCGGCTTTGGCGAAACCCTGGAACAGCGCATTGCCAGCCTGACGCGGCTGCGCGAGTTGCAGGATGAATCACTGACTGCGCACGGAAACGGCTTTACGGCCTTCATTATGTGGACAGCCCAACTCAGCGAGACCAACAGCATGGGGCGCAGCCGGCACCGCCACAAATACGGAGCCGATTTCGACGAATATCTGCACACCAGCGCCTTTGCCCGCATCTATCTCGACAACTTCACCAACATCCAGGCCAGCTGGCCCACGCAGGGTCTGGACACGGCCCGCCGCGCCCTGTATGCCGGGGCTAACGATTTCGGCAGCACCATGCTGGAAGAAAACGTGGTCAGTCAGGCTGCGGCCTACACTGAACGCGAACCCCGCATGAGTGTATATCGGCTGCATCAGCAGATCCGCCAGGCCGGCTTTGTGCCGGCGCAGCGTGATAGCCGGTATCGCATTGTGCGCAGTTTCGACCATGTGATGAGCCGGGAAGAACTGGCTCCGCGACCCATTGCCAGCCGTCTTCCCACCCCTGCCAGTTAGCCACACTGTCCGGCCTCCCACTCTTCCCCACATCAGAACCGAGAAGCCATGTCCAAAATCCGTACTTTTTTGGAGATGATCAAATTCGAACACACCATCTTTGCCCTGCCGTTTGCTTATCTGGGCATGGTGCTGGCATGGGCGCAGACCGACGCCGGGGCCAGCCTGGGCGGATGGGGAATGACATGGCAATTCGTGTGGATCACACTGGCCCTGGCCGGGGCGCGTACTGCAGCCATGGCCTTCAATCGCGCCATCGATGCCGAAATCGACGCCCGCAACCCGCGCACAGCCAATCGCCCCATCCAGCGGGGACAGATCAGCAGGCAAGCCGTATGGTTTGCCGGTTTCGTCGCCCTGGGAGTCATGTTGCTGGCGGCCTGGCAGCTCAATAGCTTTGTGCTCAAACTCTCGCCTCTGGCCGTATTGGGTCTGGTGGGCTATGCCTATACCAAGCGCTTCACGTGGTTGTGCCATGTGTGGCTGGGCCTGGTGGATGGGGCAGCCGCGGCCGGAGCCTGGGCCGCAGTCACTGGTAGCCTCGCCCATCCCATCCCCTGGCTGCTATGGGCAGCCGTGGCCGTGTGGATCGGCGGCTTCGATCTGATTTATGCCTGTCAGGATGTGGATGTCGATCGCCGCGACGGCTTATTTTCCATCCCCGCCCGTTTTGGCATTGCCCCTGCCCTGCGCCTGGCGCAGATCGCCCACGTGATCACGGTGATCCTGCTGGTGGCGGTGGGATGGGTCGCCGGTCTGGGTTGGTTCTACTGGCTAGGCATGGCGGTGGTGGCGGGCCTGCTGATTTACGAGCATTCGCTGGTCAAACCCGATGATCTCAGCAAGGTGAATCTCGCCTTTTTCACCATGAACGGCTATATCAGTGTGATCACCCTGCTCGCTACACTGCTGGGGTTGTGGCTATAAGATTGCCCGTATCCATGCAAACCCGGTGTGAAACTGGCCCCATTTGGCTTTTGTTTATACAATGATGACCATCATACCTGATCCCATTATCTTGTAACCCACCATTATGCTCCCAACTACACCTCCCCTCAGCCCCTCTGCTGAACTGGCTGATATCGCAAAAAAAGTCATGGCCGGTGAACGTCTGAGCTATGATGACGGCCTGCGCTTGTTCCAGAGCCATGACTTGTTGACAATCGGCCAGATGGCCGATCTGGTGAACACACGCCTGAATGGCGGTCAGAATGTGTATTTCAACCAGAACCGCCATGTGAACCCCACCAACGTGTGCGCGTTTCATTGCAACTTCTGCTCGTTTGCCCGCACCAGCGATGATGCGCCCGGCGCCTACACCTGGACGCCCCAGGAAATCGTGGAACGCATTCGCCAGGACGTGCACCCGCGCGTGACCGAGTTTCACATTGTGGGAGGCCTGCACCCCGTACTGGGCTTCGAGTATTACGAAGAAGTACTGAGCGCGCTTAAGCGCGCTTACCCCCGCGTGCATCTCAAAGCCTTCACCGGCGTCGAAATCGACTTCTTTGCCCGACTCACGGGCATGGATCACGAGACCGTGCTGCGCCGCCTGATCGATGCCGGCCTGGGCTCCATGCCCGGCGGTGGCGCCGAGATCTTTCATCCCGATATCCGCCGCAAGATCTGTCCCGAAAAAGCTGACGCCGAGACCTGGCTGGCCGTACATCGCACCGCCCACCGCCTGGGCCTGCGCACCAACGCCACCATGCTTTACGGTCATATCGAACACTACGAACATCGTGTTGATCATCTGCTGCGGCTGCGCCAGCTTCAGGACGAAACCCACGGCTTCCAGACCTTCATCCCCCTGCGTTATCATCCCGAAAACAACAACCTGGGCCGACGACTGGACTGGACATCCGCCCACGATACGCTGAAAACCATTGCCGTCAGCCGCCTGCTGCTCGACAACTTCCCCCACATCAAGGCCTATTGGGTCATGCTCACCCCGCCCATTGCCCAGCTGGCCCTGCACTTCGGCGCCGACGACATCGATGGCACCGTGGTGGAAGAAAAAATCTACCACGACGCCGGCGCCACCACCGAAGAATCGCTGGACAAATTCGATCTGCTGCGCCTGATCAAAGCCGCCGGCAAAATCCCTGTCGAGCGCGACACCCTGTACAATGTGGTGGAGGTCTACGACAGGCCGATCGAGCAATACGCGCCAGCCAGCCGTAAAACCCGCCGCGGCGAAGTCAAGATCGCCCATATCGAACTCAACTGATCCGCTCCTATCCCCATCCCCCATGCTCACCATCGGCATCATCGACTATCTCAACGTCGAGCCCCTTTACTATCGCCTGCAAGAGCGCCTGGCCGATCGGCCCGTGGTCTTTCGCCGCGGGGTGCCCTCCGAACTCAACCGAGCGCTGGCCGCTGGCGAGATTGATCTCGCTCCCATCAGCGCCATCGCCGCAGCCCAGATGTGCGATCAGGTCGCCATTCTGCCCAATCTCTCCATCGCCACCATCGGGGCCGTTAAAACCGTGCTCCTGTTCAGCTGGATGGCCGATCCTCGGGAGCTGGATGATGTGCGTATTGCCCTCTCCGCTGAATCAGCCACATCAGCCGAGCTGGTAAAAATCCTGGCCCGCTATTTCTGGCGGGTCACACCCCGCTACACGGTCGAAGCCCAGGACCTGGGCCAGATGCTGCGGCAGGCCTCCGCCGCCCTGCTCATCGGCGACGGCGCGTTGGTCGAATCAGCCCACCGGCGATCTATCCCCGGCCGCGGCCAACCCCATGCCTTTGATCTGGGCGACGAATGGCTGAAATGGACCGGCCTGCCCTTTGTATTTGCCCTGTGGGCCGCGCGACGATCCGCCCTGCCCCTCATCGATGAATACAATGTGGTGCCAGCCCTGTACGAGAGCAAAGCCGATGGCCTGGCGCACATCCCGCAAATTGCCCGCGCCTATGCCCCCCGCCTGGGGCTGCCTGTGGGCGTACTCACCAAATACCTGCACGATCTGCGCTA
>JAJRXO010000354.1 GCA_024276255.1 Chloroflexota bacterium
CAATGACATGCGCCAGAGGCTCATCCTGCTCCAGTTGGGCGCGAAACTCGATCACACGGCGGCCGGACGGGTCGAGCTCGTCTCGCAAGAATACAAACGTAGCCGGATCGAGCAGCTGGGCCTTGATCAGGGTGTCCGTAATCACATCGGATACAGCCACCACCGGTTCCGTGGCGACAGGCAGCAGCTGAAACAATGTGGTAAGCCGGATGTGGCGTTCATCCGCCGTGAACTGAACTCCACCGGGGACACTCTGTTCCTGCCATTCGTCAGGCACCTGCAGGGAAAAAGCGCCGCTGGCATCGTCGTATCGTCGCAGTGGCAGCTTGAGGATCGCGGGCAGGGGCGTCGGCGAAGGCAAGACCCCTGGCGTGGGTGTGGGAGAAGTGGTCACCGGGGTAGAGCTGACAGGGGAAGGGGTCAGTACCGGCGTTATGCTGGTGGCACAGGCAGTCAGGAGCAAAGCAACTACAAACAGCAGTCCCAACACCGCGTACAAATGGTCAGATCGGGGGAATCTCGGGGTTTTCATGGGCCTGGACAGGAGTCAAACTGGGGAATAATGCAGATTATGGTAACGCATGTATGCTGGTGTTACAAATCAGGGTTTGGTCATGGGAGCAGCCTCTGTTTTTGCCAAAGTAGATCAAAACAAGTATAATGCCTCCTGCATCGGGGCGTAGCGCAGTCCGGTAGCGCGCACGGTTCGGGTCCGTGAGGTCGGAGGTTCAAGTCCTCTCGCCCCGACTGCAACTTCAGTGAAACGTCCGCTTTTACAGGCGGGCGTTTTTTAGTTCCCTCCACATTCTCTCGGCCACAGATGCAGGGATGATATTAATCGGAAAACGGTAACATACCATTCTACCAAAATCCTGGGACACACCCCACCCACACAGGTGCGCCCCAATAATATGGCAGGATTGCTCAGGCTCCGTTTTGTGTACAGCCTGGACTAGCTCAGGCAGCCAATGAATGAATTCATCGTCTACGACAAAAAGCTGCGCTAAAGCGCACTGGTTGACTGGCGGCCGTACGAAACAACCGGTTTCAACCGGGTTTCCTCTGGTAGACGCCGAATTCATTCGGTGGCTCTCTTGCCAAAATCCTGGGACACACCCCGTCTGCACAGGCGATTTGACAAAGTGTTGCTCAGCCGCTATGCTGAAAAAGTCGACGCCGCGCCCGCCACAGTGGCGGGCGTAACTTATACACCCGCTCCACCACCGTCATGCTGCGTTACTGGCTTGGATTCAACAAGACACCCGGTATCGGCGCCAGTCGGTTGGCCATGCTCATCGAGGCCTTCGGCTCCATCGCGGATGCCTGGCATGCTCCCGCCGCCGAACTGGCCGCGTTGGGCCTTGATCAACGAACACTTAACAACTTGCTGACCATGCGCGAACAGCTCGATCTTGATGCCGAGCTGGCACGCACTCAGGCAGCTGGTATTCGCCTCCTGTGCTGGGACGATCCCGACTACCCCTCCTATCTCAAAGACATTCCCTCAGCCCCTCCATTGCTCTTTATCAAAGGCGAACTCTTGCCCGAAGATATGTATGCTGTGGCCATCGTGGGCACGCGACGCGCCACCGCTTATGGCCGCGCCTGTACCCTGCGCCTGGCGCAAGACCTGGCGGCCGCGGGCGTGACCATCGTCAGCGGCCTGGCTCGCGGCATCGACGGTGTGGCGCATCGCGCGGCCATGGAAGCCGGTGGCCGTACCCTGGCTGTGCTGGGCAACGGTCTGGATACCGTGTATCCGCCCGAGCACCGTCAGTTGGCCGGACAGATCGTCCACCAGGGAGCGCTGATCAGCGAGCATGCGCTGGGCGTGAAGCCGGAAGCAAAAAACTTCCCCGCCCGCAATCGTATTATCAGCGGTCTCAGTATGGCCGTGATCGTGGTCGAAGGGCGCTGGAGCTCCGGCGCTGTGATCACAGCCAAGGCTGCGCTGGAACAGGGTCGTGATGTGTTTGCCGTACCTGGCAGCATCCTGTCGCTTAGCAGCGAAGGACCGAATCGCTTGATCAAAGAAGGCGCTGCCCCGGCACTGAATGCCAACGACATCCTGGAAGCGCTGAACCTCACGCAGGTCGCACAACAACTCGACGCCCGGCACGTGCTCCCCACCGATCCCACCGAGGCCCGGATCCTGGAACAGCTTTCAGCCGAGCCCCTGCACATCGACGAGATCGGACGTCTAACCCAAATGCCGGCGCCCGCTGTGGCCAGTGTGCTGGCCATGCTCGAACTCAAGGGCATGGTACGCCAGTTGGGCGGCATGCAATATGTGCGCACCCGTGAGTCTGGCCCTGCCTACCACATCGATTAAATCCAATCAACTCACTCAAAGAACATTTCATGGAAGCATACTGCGTTAAATGTAAGACCAAACGAGAAATCGTCAACCCCCAACCTGTATTCACCAAAAACGGCACGCCCGCCACGCGCGGGCAGTGTGGCGTATGCGGCACGGGCTTATTCCGCATGGGGGCCACCCCGGCGCACGAAGGCCTGGAAAAACCCACCCCGGCTCCCCGCAAAAGCAGAAAAACCGGCGCTAAAAACAACAAAAAATCACACTCGCGCCGCAAACTCGTCATCGTGGAATCGCCGGCCAAGGCGCGCACCGTGGGGCGCTTCCTCGGTCGCGGCTACACTGTCAAGGCCTCGGTGGGACATGTGCGCGATCTTTACAAGTCCAGGCTCTCGGTTGATGTCGATCATGACTTTCAGCCCCAATACACCGTGCCGCGCGACAAGAAAAAGATCGTCAAAGAACTCAAACTGGCCGCTGCCGATGCCCAGGAAGTCTATCTGGCCACCGACCCCGACCGCGAAGGTGAGGCGATTGCCTGGCACATCATGGAGGCCACGGGGCTTAAACCCGAGCAAACCCGACGCGTCGTGTTTCATGAGATCACCCGGCAAGCCGTGACCGATGCCTTTGCCAATGCCCGGCAAATCGATATGCAACTGGTCGATGCCCAGCAAACCCGCCGTATCCTCGATCGGCTGGTTGGCTACAAGATCAGCCCCTTGCTGTGGCGTAACGTACGCCGCGGTCTCTCCGCCGGTCGTGTGCAGTCGGTGGCGTTGCGTCTGATCGTTGATCGCGAACGCGAGATCGAGGCCTTTGTACCTGAAGAATACTGGTCGATTGAGGCGGATCTGGCCAAGCGCAGCCCGCAACGGCAGTCCTTCCGCGCCAAACTGTGGCGCATCAACGGCAAAGATTTCAAAATCACCTCGGGCGACGAGGCCCAAACCCTGGTAAACGAGCTGGAGCAGGCCGCCTGGCAGGTCAAATCCGTCAAGAAAGGAACGCGCCGGCGTTCACCCTCAGCTCCCTTCACCACCAGCACCCTGCAACAGGAGGCCTCGCGACGACTCAACTTCGGGGCCCGCCGCACCATGCGCATCGCCCAGTCGTTGTACGAAGGCGTGAGGTTGGGCGACCAGGGCGCGGTGGGTCTCATCACCTACATGCGTACCGACAGCACGCAGGTGGCCAAGATCGCCCAGAGCGAAGCCCGCCGCTATATTGGCGAAACCTTTGGCGAGGACTTCATGCCCGCCAAACCGCCTTTCTATCGCACGAAATCGCGCTCAGCCCAGGAAGCGCACGAAGCCATCCGCCCTACCTCGGTGTTCCGCACGCCCGAAAGCATGCGCCCTCATCTCAACGCCGAACAATACCGGCTCTACCGCCTGATCTGGCAGCGATTCGTGGCCAGTCAGATGAAGCCTGCCATCTACGACACCCTCACGGTGGACGTCGAAGCCGGCCCGGCTGCCGGACCCCGGCCCTATCTCTTCCGGGCGACTGGCTCCATCCTGCGTTTTCCCGGTTATCTCAAAGTAT
Organism: Chloroflexota bacterium; assembly: GCA_024276255.1. Classification (GTDB taxonomy): domain Bacteria; phylum Chloroflexota; class Anaerolineae; order J102; family J102; genus JAADGC01. Next base: position 3,866 of record JAJRXO010000354.1, read on the forward strand.
ACCAGGAAAGCCGGGAGGAAGATGACACCAGCAAAGATGACACAGGCGTGGTTATTCCCGAGCTCACAGCCGGTGAAGCCCTGAACCTGCTGAAACTGATTCCGGAACAGCACTTCACGCAGCCGCCACCACGCTATACCGAGGCCACCCTCGTGAAGACGATGGAGGAATACGGCATTGGTCGCCCCTCCACCTATGCCAGCATCATTTCCACCATCCTCGATCGCGGTTATGTAGAACGCAAACAAAAACGCCTCTTCCCCACCGAATTGGGCACCATTGTCAGCGACCTGCTCACAGCTCATTTCGATCGTTATCTGCAGGTCGATTTCACCGCCCGTATGGAGGCCGTACTCGATAAAATCGCCCAGGGACAGCAGGACTGGCGGGAAATACTGCGCGACTTCTACGCCCCATTCCAGCAGGCAGTCGATCATGCCAGCAAACACATGCAGGAACACCGTCCCGAGCCGGAGAAAGTGGGCGAGGCCTGCCCCGAGTGTGGGCACGACCTCATCTACCGTGAAGGGCGCTATGGCCGATTCATCGGCTGTTCCAATTATCCTGCCTGTAAATACACGCGCCCCATCATCATTGACACGGGTGTGAAATGCCCCAAGGACGGCGGCCGCATCCTCAAAAAACGCAGCCGCAAGGGGAAAACGTTCTACGGCTGCGAAAACTGGCCCAATTGTGATTTCGTGACCTGGAACGAGCCCATTGCCGTCAAATGCCCCAAGTGTGGCAGTGTACTCACCAAGGCCGGACGCAACATGGCCAAATGCGCCAATCCTGAATGCGACTATAAGATTCCCCTGAAACAGGCCCTGCAACAACTTGCTGACGCCCCCGCGGAAGTGTGATATACTAAGCCCGGCATCCAAGTTTGAATGCCACCTTGCCTCTGTGTTCTTCCCCTTCCCCCACCCCCATGCAAGCATCGCTCGAGCGTTTTTTGCTATATCTGCAGGCCGAACGAGGCGCGTCGCCATACACCTTGCGCAACTACGGCAATGAAGTGACCCAGTTCATTGCCTTTGCTCATGAACGGAATGTGTACGACTGGGCCGAAGTCGACGCGAACCTGGTTCGGGCCTGGATGGCGCACCTGCATCACAGCGGTCTGCAGGCAGCGTCGATCGCCCGGCGTCTATACGAGTTGCGTTCCTGCCTGCGTTTTCTCAAACGCGAGGGTATTGTGGCAAGCAACGTCGCCACGCAGGTGCGGCCTCCCAAAATACCCCGCACCCTACCCGAATATCTCAGCGTAGCCCAGGTTTTCGAGCTGTTGAGCGCTCCGGATGTGAGCACCCCGCTGGGCATGCGCGATGCCGCCCTGCTGGAAGTGCTGTACAGTGGCGGACTGCGGCGCAGTGAATGCCTGTCGCTCAAGGTCGACGATGTGGATTTACGCAGCAAGCAATTACGCGTGTGGGGCAAGGGCAACAAAGAACGCATTGCCCTGCTGGGCAAACCCGCGGCGCGGGCGCTGCAACGTTATCTTGAATACGGGCGCCCCGAGCTGTTGCGGCGGGATCGCCGCCCCTCCCTGCGCCCCACCCCCGTCCTGTTTCTCAACCGTTTCGGTCGCCCCATCAGTTCCCCCAAAACCATCAGCAACATACTCGATAAGTACCTGACCATGGTCGACCTGCCTCGCCGGGTCACGCCGCATACCCTGCGGCACAGCTTTGCCACCCACCTGCTGGAAGGCGGGGCCGATCTGCGCACAGTGCAGGAATTGCTGG
>JAJRXO010000022.1 GCA_024276255.1 Chloroflexota bacterium
GCAATGCTGGCGCGAATCTGATAGCGGAAGGTGTAGGTGCCAGGAGCCAGCGAGGTGGCAAACAGGGCTACCTTGTCATCCTTGAGCTCGAAACTGGTGGGATTCCACCACCAGCGCCACCACCAGGGGCGATCCTGGTTTTCGTCGGTCAGCGATGGCCCACTGTACTTCTTGCTCGTGGTTTCCAGGCTGGTGTCGATGGGTTCGGTGCCGGCGGGAATGGGGTCTTCGACTATCAGGTAGTGCATCTGCGTGGGCACGACCAGCGTGAGCTCCACGTTGATGACGTCTCCCACGCGAGCGCTGTTGATCTCATTGGCATCGGGATCATCGGCCCGGAAATAACGGCGGGCTACGGTGATGCCCCGGCTGAGCGGCTCCAGATCGGGTACCGGTAAGTATACCCGCAGATCGGCGCTGTAGTACAACTGCCCCGGACCCTCGCTGCGCTGCAATTGCAGCAGGTTGAGTTGATCTGTGAGCATGTCGGCAATGGCCACCCGGAAGGTTTGCGGGTTCAGTACATCGGATTCACTCATCTGCCCGCCCCCCAGAAGCTGTTCGTTGAAGACGACATTCCAGTTGTAATCGGGGTGCAGTTCACCGGTTGTTACCATCCAGTTGGTAAGTCCGATCAGCGACCAGGCGGTTTCGTGAGTGCTCTGCCAGTGGCCATCGTCGCGGGCGCTCATGAGCCAGCGCACGACATTGGGGCCCAGGGGGTTGTCAGGGACGATGGCCGTGAGCGCGGCCAGGATGACGGCTGTGCTGCGGGTATCGGTGTTCATGGCCCACCAGTCCATTTGTGCTTCTTCCCAGTGGGCGCCGCTGGCGCTGACAATCACCTCTCCCAAGAGATTGTCCATGACGTTTTGCGCCTGACCTCCGGTGCTGGCTACTTCATCCTGGGCCTGCAAGGTCATGGCCAGATAAGCCTGGGCGTAGTAGGCCATGCGATCACGGGCCTCATACAGCAGTTGGGTATCTGCCAGCGGTCGGGCGTCGCCCGTCTCGCGGGCGTACTCGTCGAGTACATAGATCACAAAGGCCTGCCAGTTGAGCTCACGATCCTTGAGATCGTCCGGATTCTGCACCTGGCGGCGCAGGTAGTCGGCCCCGCGGCGCATGACGTCTTCGGGTACAACATAATCTGCCTCACGGGCCTTGGTAAGGCCAAAGAGCACGTAGGCGCTGGTATAAAGGTTGCTCTCTCCCTCCCAGAACCAGCCCCAGCCACCATCCACATTCTGGCGGCTGAGCAAGCGCTGCAAGCCAATGTTGACCTGCTCATCCAGGGCGCTTTCCAGCTCGGGCTTGCTCAGGCCCAGAGAGCGCAGCGCCTGCATGGTGAGAATGTTGGGCAGGAAACGGCTGACCGTCTGTTCAGTGCATTCGTATTCGTAGTGCCGCAGATAACGCAGGCCCTGTGTCATGCCGGCTGCCAGCGAGGGTTCCAGGCGCAGCGTCAATTCGCCCTGGGTGGGATCAAAGCGCTGGGGCAGGGCAATGGCTTCGTAGCGGGGCTCGCCGGCGCTGACCACCCCGGCCGTGGCCGTGGTTTCTGGGCTGCTGTAACGTCGTACCGGCAGGCTGAGGGCGACGGCATCGTTTACGTCGCCGGCGCGGGCGACGATGCGCAGGTGCACCTGATCGCGTACCAGCTTGCTGGTGGGATCAATGTCATCCACGACCACCGGTAGGTCCACGCGCTGCAATTCGCCGTCGGGAATGGAAAGCTGGAACGTGGTGTCGGCCTGGGGGCTGAGGCCGTCGAATTCGAATTGCAGGTTGACTTGCTGGTCCTGCCCGGTGTTGTTTTGCACTATGGCTCCCACCTGGAAGCGATCGCCGTGCACAACGAAGCGCGGCAGCACCGGCCGGATCAGCAGGGGTTTGGTGACCAGGAGGTCATGGGTGGCATCGCCAACCAGTGTATTACGTGTGACGCCGATGGCGCGCATCTGCCAGGTGGTGAGATTGTCGGGCAGCGTCAGCTCGACCGTGGCCTCGCCCTGGCTGTTGGTGGTGACGTCGGCTCGCCAGAACGCCAGATCGCGAAAATCGCTGCGTACATCAATATCGGCCAGGGAAGCGAAACCGCCGCCTCCCCCGCCCTTGGCGCCCTTGCTCAGGGCCTCGTCGATGCGATTGAACGAGCCGATGAGGGAGACGCCGGTGCGTACGCGCAGTCCGCGTCGCGCCCAGAAGGTCTGATCGATGCTGCGACCCTGATCGGAACGCAGGCTGAGCAGGGCCTTGTCAACCAGGGCAAGCGAGACCTGTGAGGCCACGGGACGGCCAGTGTAGTCGGTGGCGCGGATGGTATAACGCACGGTGTCGCCGGGACGGGCGGGGTTGGGCTCGGCGCTGAGGCTGAGATTGAGCAGTCGCTGGCTGATATCCACGTTGAGCTGGACCAGGCCCAGCTTGAAGCCGGGCGGTTCGTCGGCCGTGGGGGGCTGAATGAGCAATACCGAGACGAACACATCGGGCGCGTAGCTGCCCAGGATCGGGACTTCCAGGGTTTCGCTGTTGCTCTGCAACAGGATAATGCGATAACTGATCACATTGCGTTGTTCGATGGTGACCAGAGCAGTGGTGGGGCCTTCGTAGGGGCTGGGGATCAGGATCCTGGCGACATCGCCCACCTCATATTGATCTTTATCGGCGATGAGTTCCAGCCGATCGTTGTTTTCGATGCGCCAGGGAGCGTACTTGCCGCCGGATATCCAGGCAAATGCGGCACTGCGTTTGCTGTTGCCCTGTCGGTCGTTGGCCGTGGCGCGGATGATGTACTGGCCCGGTTCTGTGGGCGTCCAGCTTAATGTTGCCGTGCCCTTGTCGCCTGTGGTGACGGTGGTGGTGATGAGGGGACTTTCGGCGACCGTGCTGGTGTAGTGCATGCGGCCATCATCGCCGCGGCTGCGCACCGTGCGCCAGTCCAGATAACTGATCTGCACCTCCAGGGTCTGTCCGGACAGGGGCTGACGGCTGAGGGCATCGACGGCGATGAAATGCGCCAGTTGCTCCTTGCCGGCCCGTCCCACGTAGCGATCAGGGCGCACACCCGGATAAACGCCTGCGGCATGCACGATCAGGGCGGCGGAGCCGGCGATCTCCTGATCATTAACATCGGTGATGCTGAACTCGACCGTGCGTATTTCCGATTCGCGACGGGGGCGGGCTTCGGCGTCGAGGGATGTGGGGACGTCGACGCTGAACTGGCCCTGGCTGTCGGTTTTGCCCTCGCCGTTGGCTATTTCTTCGCTGAAGTCGGGGGCATAGGGGCGATAGAAGGCGTCGGGATAAAAATCGCTGAACGACCAGGGATGACCGTCGTCGTAGGGAAAATGATAGGGTTTGCTGAATACGGTCCACCGGGCGAGGGCGTTTTTCACCGGCCCGCCGCTGAAATAGGTTGCCTCCACCTGGGCGCTGGCGGGTTGTCCGGCCAGCACCTCCTGCGGGGAAATAGTGACATTGAGCTCGTATTCGGGCTTGCGGAATGCAGCCACCAGCACTTCGGTATAGGCGTATGTCCTGCCGTCGATTCGTAGTTCAATGTTGTAGGAGCCCAGTTCGGTTTCGCTGCTGAGCTGAAAATCGCTGCTGGCCGCACCATAGTCGTCGATGGCGACGTTATTTTCGGCCACGATGTCGCCGCGAGGATTCCGCAACACCATGCTGGCAGAGGATACAGGGGGCAGGGCATAGCCGGCGGGATCATCACGGCGGATAATGGCGCGAGCATGGATGGTATTGCCAGCACGGTAAAGAGGACGATCGGTGTAAAGATGAACGCGGTATTCCTGGGTGTAGTATTCACCGGGAAGATCGAAATTCCACACAGAGATTCCCTGATCCCATTCCGTGCTGGCCCAGCCATAATCGCCTTCGCTGCCTACAAGCGCGGATGTGTTCTCCCATGGTGATTTGGAAAGGGGCGCCGCGCTTTGGTACACGCCTTCGGCATTGGTAAAGCCGTTGACCAGCTCTTCGCCATCTTCAAAGATGCTGACCGGCAGGCCGGATACGGGCTGGCCGCTTTGCAGATCGGTGACCCACACCAGTACGTTGCTGGCCCCGCGTTTGATAACGACATTGTAGCGGCTGACTACCAGCAGTGCGCGCGGGGACGCGTTGTAGAGATCGTAGCGGATCTGTGGCGCCTGAGCCTTGATGAAATAGAATCCCGGCGGCAGGTCCTGGCCATCGGCTGCGGTGAGTACCACACGGGTTTGTTGTATCTGGTTGGGAGGTGACGATTGGCGAATCGCCCAGCGACGTATGAGTCGGTTCTCGGGCGGCGAGTAAGCCTGCCATTTGTTATAGGACTCATCGGGGCGGTGCAACGTAAATTCCCTGGCATTCAGTTTGTAAAGTTCCAGATCGATATCACTGATATTGACATGATTGAAGAGCAGCGCGGCCTGCCGATGAGCGTCGAGCAATCCCACCGTGCCGGGCACGAGCATGCGCAGGAAGGGGTCGAGATCACCGGTGCTGAAATGAATGGTGGTGACGTCGGGGATGACATAACCATAGGGGTCGCGGATGCCGGCGGCCAGGGTAACTGTGTAGGCAGTGCGCGCCTGGCGCGGGAAGTAGATGCTGAAACGATTGTCGTAGTTGCTGTACCACGTATAGACCTGAGTACTGCTGATAGGGGGACTGATGTCGAATCGCAGGCTTTCTTCGAGCACAGGAGCCGAGAAACGGAATAACACGGGCGCATTGATTTCCACATTGCTGGCGCCATCATTGGGGTTTGTAGCAATCACTTCCGGCAGTGGCACAATGCGGAAGCTATGGCTGCGGCCTTTGGCAAGTGAGGAGCCGGTGGCATTGCGGGCACTTGCATCGACAGCCACTCGCACCTGCGCACCTCGCTTCCACGGCGATTGGGGCTGGAAAACAAGCAGTCGTCCATTATCACTCCACGTTAATTCTCCAGCTACCGGCTGCTTTTCCTGGGTGATGCGGACGGCCGCCTCGGTGGACACCGGATCCATAGGCTGGGAGAAGGTGATGGTGATGGCCGTGGTTGGAGATACTTGTAGACCCTGCGGCGCCACGCGGCTGACTACAGGCCGGGCAGTCTGAAAACTGAAGCGGTAGGGTTCGGCCAGAGTGCTGCCGCTGAGATCGAAAATGTCGGTGACGGTGGCCGTATAGCGCACGCCACCCAACAAAGGCTGGTCGGGCTGGAATATGTAGATGCTGGTGTTGAGCCAGCGACCGTGTCCGCTGACCGCGGGATCCAGTTGCAGGGGTTGGGGCAGGGTGGGATCGTCCGCATCCGCGCCCAATGGCA
>JAJRXO010000355.1 GCA_024276255.1 Chloroflexota bacterium
CACGTTTTCTGTGGTAGCCAATGAATTCATTCATTGGTTGCCGGGCCGACCACAGAAAAAGGCCACCCGCCTGCATCTGTGTGTCGCCGCCCATTTTCATCTGTTTTGGTGTGCGCAAAGCGCACCGTAGGTCTGTTCTGAAAACAGTGTTTGTCAAGCCGCCGGATTACGAATCCGGCTCAGAGCAAACTGCTCCCAGGGCGGATTCGCAATCCGCCCTGTATCACAAACCCATTTTCATCGGTATCAGCGGGCCGTCGCCCGTGTCGCCTGTTTGTAAACTAATCCTGGAAGGAAGATTCTATGATCTCCACACCCGCTCGCGTTCGTTTTGCCCCCAGCCCCACCGGTTTCTTTCATATTGGCGGCGCCCGTACCGCTCTTTTCAACTGGCTGTATGCCCGCCACACCGGCGGCCAGTTCATCCTGCGTATCGAAGACACCGATCGCAAGCGTTTCCACCCCGACGCCCTGCAGGATCACCTTGCCGGCCTGCGCTGGCTGGGCCTGGATTGGGATGAGGGTCCCGAAGTAGGTGGGGACTATGGTCCCTATTTTCAATCACAACGCCTGTCGCTTTACCAGGAGTGGGCCGACTGGCTGGTTGAGCAGGGCGCTGCCTATCGCTGTTATTGCACCGCGGCCGAGCTCAGCGAGATGCGGGAGCAGCAGCGGGCTGGCAAGCAAAAGGTGGGCTATGATCGGCGTTGTCGCTGGCTGAGCCCGGCTGAACGGGCTGCCCGCGAGGCCGAGGGGCGTTCCTGGGTCATTCGCCTGGCTGTGCCGCTCGACGGCGAAGTCACCTTTCATGATGTCATTCGCGGGGACATTACCTACGCCAACGCGGAATTACAGGACGCGGTTCTGCTCAAGAGCGATGGCTGGCCCACCTACCATCTGGCCAATGTCATCGACGATCATTTCATGAAGATCACCCACATCATGCGCGGCGATGAATGGCTGTCATCCGTGCCCCTGCACTGGCATCTGTACCGGGCCTTTGATTGGGAACCCCCCGTGTGGGCGCATCTGCCCGTGATCCTCAATCCCTCCGGCAAGGGCAAGGTGAGCAAGCGCGCCATTCGCACTCCCTCGGGCGCCACTATCCCCGTCTTTGTACACGAATATCAACAGATGGGCTACCTGGCCGAGGCCGTGGTCAACTTCCTCAGCGGTATCGGCTGGGCGCTGGATGGCGAAACCGAGATTTACGACCGGAAGACCGCTATCGCCGCCTTTGATATTCATCATATCCAGGCTTCGCCGGCCGCATTTCCGGCGGAAAAACTGGAGTGGATGAACGGCATGTACATCCGGCAAATGGCCGATGAGGCGCTGCTGCAGGCCCTGCTGCCCTTCCTCAGCCAGCAATTGGGCATCGATGCCGGGACGCTGGCTGCCGATAAACGCCTGCATTTGCTGATACCGGCCATTCGCGAGCGCATGAAAACCCTGAAGGATGCCGGCCCTCTGATCGATTTCATATGGGCCGACGATGTTCCCATACCCACCGCCACCGATCTCATTCCCCGCAAGACAACCTGCGAACAGACCTGTGTCATCCTGCAGGCGATCATCGAGCGTTTGCAGGGCCTGCAGGAATGGGATGAGGCCGGGATTGAGACGGCCCTGCGGGCGCTGGTCGCTGAGCTGGGCGTGAAGGCCGGGCAGCTCTTCAACCCCATTCGGGTGGCTGTCACCGGCCGACGCGTCACCCCACCCTTGTTCGTCACCCTAGCCGCGGTGGGACGAACGCCCACCATACACCGCCTGCAACGGGCGTTGCAGGTGCTGGGCGATTGTGGGGAACACGCCGATCATTGATCAATTGCGGCGCTGCTGCTATAATTACAAACGATGGGCACCCCGCCCAGGCTGAACAGCCCCGTTCGGCAACCCTCCTCGATGGGCGAGAGAATTTTTATCGAGGAGGGTTTTTTTATGGGGAAGAGGGGAAGCGGTGGTGCGGGATCATCGCCTGACGCATCGGTTTGCCGGGGGATGCAGGCTGGCACAGCGCGAATGACATCCTTCCCAACCTTAAAAAAACTGCTTTGCTATTGACAACCAAAACGTTTTGGATTATGATAATCATGTAACCAAAACGTTTTGGTATGTGGTGTTTACGATTCGCGCTCACGGAAACTGCCACCATGGCTGTGACTATCAAGGATATTGCCAGAGCAACCGGAAAATCGATTACCACGGTGTCGCGCGCACTGCACGATTATGATGATGTCAGTGCAGAGACCAAGCAATTGGTGCAGCGGGTGGCGGCCGAGATGGGATACACGCCTAACCTCTGGGCGCAGCGCCTGCAAAAACAGCGTACCGACACAATCGGTCTGATTCTGCCCACACAGGGGCCGCGGCTGGGGGATCCGTTCTTTGGACAGCTTATCGCCGGTGTGGGGGACAAAGCCGGGGAGCATAGCTACGACCTGCTGGTTTCCACCCAGGCGCCGGACGCCGACGAATTGGCGATCTACAAGAGGAAAGTGCAGGGGCGACAGGTGGATGGCTTTATCATCGTACGTACACGGCGACAGGATCTCCGTATCGATTATCTGCGCACCGTGGACGTGCCCTTTGTGGTGTTTGGCCGCACGGAAGGCGATCTGGATTATCCCTTTGTGGATGAAGACGGCACGGCCGGCATGGAGGCTGTGGTGGAGCATCTGCTGCGCCTGGGTCGCCGCCGCATTGCCTGTATAGCCCCGCCAGCCGAGCTGATGTTTGCGGAGCATCGTCTGCGGGGTGTGCAAAATGCATTGCAACGTCATGGCTACCCCCTGGAGCCGGATTTGATGCGCCGGGCTGATCTGACACAGCGCGGCGGCCTGCGCGCGGCTCAGGAATTGCTCGCATTGCCCCGACGGCCGGATGCCATCGTGGCCTGCAACGATCTGATGGCCTTTGGCGCCATGAGCGCGGCCCAGAAGCTGGGGCTGGTCGTGGGGCAGGACATTGCCGTTACCGGTTTCGATGACACACCCTGGGCCGAACACAGCCATCCCCCCCTGACCACTGTCCACCAGCCGATCTATGAGATCGGCGCCATGGTTTGCGACATGCTGATCCGCATTTTGCAAGGGCAGACCCTGGAGCAACAGCAGATTCTTATGGAGCCGCGTTTGGTTATCCGTCAGTCGTGCGGTGCAGCCTAGACCGCACTACCCCCATCATGTTGCAGGAGGCGACTATCGCGTTGATTTACCCCAGTCTAACCCCATCAACCCTCTTTCCCCTACCCTTTCACTTTTCTCCAAGGAGTATGTAGACCATGAAGAGATTGCTTTTAATCTTTACGTTGTTGTTTGCGGTCGCCATTGTGGCGGCTTGCACCCAGCCCACCCCGCAGGTGGTGGAGAAGGTGGTCAAAGAGACCGTGGTGGTCACCAAAGAAGTCCCGGTCGAAGTGAAGAAGACCGTGGTGGAGTTTTGGACCACTGATAACGAGGAAGCGCGCGTTGATGCCTACGAGGCCGTCGCTGCTCGCTATATGGCCGAGCATCCTGATGTAGAGATCCGCATCGTGCCCATCGAAGAGGCCGGTGTTTCTCAGCGCATCGCCACCGCCCGCGCGGCCAATCGTCTGCCCGACATCGTTCGCATGGGCGTCGAGCGCGTGGCATCCTTCGCGGCCGACGGCATCCTGGATGAGGACGCGGCCACAGCCGCCATCAAGGCCATTGGCGAAGATGACTTCCGCGCCGGGCCCCTGTCCATGGTCGTCGATCCTTCCAACGGCAAGTATGCCGCCGTGCCCTACGATGGCTGGATCCAGGCCATCTGGTATCGCACGGATATCTTCGAGAAGGCTGGTCTGAACCCGCCCATCACCTGGGATGACATCAACGCTGCCTGTGATACCCTGCCTGGCTTCGGCAATCTGCTCTATGCCACCACCATCGGCACCGATCCCGGCCAGAACTACCCGCATCAGATGTTCGAACAGGTGGCTATTTCCAACAATGCCTGGCCATTTGACGAACAGGGGAACGTGACCTTCAACACCCCTGAGATGATCCAGGCTCTGAAGTTCTACACCGATTTGCAACGCTGTTCGCAGCCTGGCCCGCAGTATTGGCGGGGCGCCCGTGAGGCGTATGAGCTCGATCAGGCCGGTATGTTGGTCTACAGCACCTACATCATGGATGACCTGGTGGAAGGCTCGGGCAAGGAAGGCGGCGGCAAGATCCAGCTCGCCGTGCCCGACCTGGCCAAGAAGACCGGCTTCGCCCCGCTGATGAAGGGGCCCAACGGCGAGGCCACCTACGGCCAGCTGGTGACCCTGGGCATCATGCAGGGCGCCGATCCTGTGGCGCAGGATGTGGTCAAGTTCTTCATGACCGGCCAGAACTACATCGACATCCTGGCCCTGGCGCCGTTCGGCAAGGTGCCCGTGCTCAAGAGCGCCGTGGATGGCTGGAAAGATCTGAGCCCCTTCTTCGCCAACTACAGCGAGGAGACCCTGAATCAGATCGCCAACGGCTTCGACACCATGCAGCGCTGGCTCTTCCGCCCGGACTACGATGC
>JAJRXO010000356.1 GCA_024276255.1 Chloroflexota bacterium
AACTTTGAGCTGGCCATCGCCGTGGCCGTGGCGGTGTTTGGTATCAATTCGGGCGCCGCCTTTGCCGCAGTGATCGGGCCGTTGATCGAGGTGCCGGTGATGATCGGCCTGGTGAACGTGGCCTTCGTCTTCCAGCGCCGCTATTTCGCCCCCGAGCTGCAATCAGTGCCGGAACATCTGACAACTTGAGCATGGTGTTATGGCCTCCTCGGCCATCCCGCCTTGATCGCTGCGATCTTCGAAGCCTCCGTCAACGAGCGGGGGCTTCGTGCTAAAGGGCGTCCGGCATGCATCCCTGCTTCAGTGGTGGGCTATTGGGCATCGACGGCGGCTTTCTCATTGTGCTGTTGCTCATCTTCAGGGGCTTTTCCAGCAGTGGAGGCGCAACGACTTTGGCCATAGCAGTAGCTTTTTCCTCCTTCAGTGGCTTTCTTGGCCATGTGGCCATTGGACCTGTGGATTGGCTCCACATAACTGATCACCCAAAGTGAGATGACCTCACTCGAGCCCACCCCTGCACCAGGGTCTGACGCATACGGGCCAGGTCTCGCAGCTCCCGTTGCGGACGCTCCGGGATAAAGCTAGGTTTGCGAAAGCCCATCTGCATCAGTTGCGCCAGCCATTCCGCATCCTTGATCTCGGTCTTGCGGGCGGGCACATGCTTGACATGCGGCGCATTGACCAGCCAGGTCTCGAAATCGCTTTCCAGGATGTAGAACACTGGCTTTCAGTGCTCCTCAGTGCTCTTCATGGCCACATAGGGCACAATCCGCTCGGCCAGCCAATCGCTCAAGGCCAGTAGCTCTTCGGTGATCGTGCCAAAGGTCTTGGTTTCGTACTCAACCTCCATAGCTGATGTCAGACGGCGTCGACAGGCCACCACTGCCTTCTTGTGCATGTCCAGGCCAGCGCAACGTTCGTAGATAATCTGAGTCATCTGAATTCTCCTGTTTCCTAGAATGGCTGAAATCCGCGTCGGCTGGTCAGGATGCTCTCACAGACAAGAGTCTGTTTCACGTGCTTGCAGCAAAAGGTATCAACGCCTCTAAACATCCGGGGCTGACTGCTTCTAAGGTTTGCGGCGCCAAGGAATCATCGGCCTCTTAACCAGCTTCTGCTACCATTATAGCCATTTCAAGGGGAAATGGTACCGTTGCCGAGCGCCAACGCCGCCATTTTCATCGGTATCGGCGCGGGCAAGCCCGCATGACGGCTCTGAAAAAAGGATGCGGACGAACGTAGACGGTGTTGCATCCATGACCGAGTTGCGGTATGCTGCTGCCGGCGCATTGGCGCCCCATCAAGCCATCTTATCAACCTCATTCATCAACCCCATTCCACGGCTTCAGCCGCTCACAAAACAATCATGGAAACCCAAACAGACGTACTCATTATCGGCGGCGGCGTCATTGGTATTTGCGCTGCTTATTATCTGGCCAAGCAGGATGTCGACGTGACTGTCATCGAAAAAGGGGATATTTGCAGCGGCAGTTCGTACGGCAATGCCGGCGTGCTGGCCTTTGATCACGGTACTCCCACTGCCGCGCCGGGCGTGCTCAGCCAGGGCCTGCGCTGGCTGCTGGATGCCGGTAGCCCCTTCTATATCAAACCCCGCCTTGATCCTGATCTCATACGCTGGCTCTGGCATTTTCGCGCTGCCTGCAACGAGGCGCCCATGCGCCGGGCCATCCCCGTGCAACTGGCGCTGGGCAGACGCAGCGCCGAACTCTTCGCGGAGCTGCACAGCGAGCACGATCTGGATGACGATGGCTACGAACAGCGGGGGCGGCTTTTCCTCTATCGCACCCCGGCCGGGCTGGCACACGGCCAGGAAGAGCTGGCATTGTCCCAGGAATACGGCGTGGAAGGCCAACAATTGAGCGCGGACGAGGCCCGCAAGCGCCTGCCCGTGGTGACCGAAGATCTGGCGGGGGCGATCTTCTATCCCGGCTATGCCCAGATTCTGCCGGGCCGCTTCGTGCAGAATCTGGCGGCCCTGGTGCAAAAAATGGGAGTCCGTGTCATGGACCATACGGAAGTCATCCACATGGAGCGGGGCGGTCGCACCATCAACCGCGTGACGACCACCCGCGGCGACTTTGCCGCCGGAGAAGTGGTGCTGGCCGCCGGCGCCTGGTCGCCGGTCATTGCCCGCATGGTGGGCGTACGACTTCTCATCCAGGCAGCCAAGGGATACAGCATCACGGCCAAACGACCTGATCCAGGCCCCGAGATCGCCCTGTCGCTGGCCGAAGCCAAGGTGGCGGTCACGCCCATGGCTGAATTCCTGCGCTTCAGCAGCACGCTGGAGATGGCGCATATGGATACGCGTATCAATCAGCGTCGTGTGGCAGCCACGCGCAAGGCGTTTCATGAATTCTTACCCGGCATCGAGGTCATCGAGGAACTGGAATTGTGGCGGGGATTTCGGCCCATGTCGCCTGACAGCCTGCCTATGATCGGACGTACACGCAAGCTGCATAATCTCGTCATGGCCACCGGCCACGGCATGCTGGGGCTCACGCAGGGGCCGATCACCGGCAAACTCGTGGCCCAGATCGTGTCCGGGCAGACGCCGGAGTTCGATCTCGGTCCATTTGATCCGGATCGCTTCGGCTGAGTGACGAATTTTTCCGGCAAATAAAAAAGGCTTGACATTCCAGCCGGTGTAAGGTGTATAGTAGTATCAAACACCCTCTGGAGTGAACAATGAACTCTGTACTTGAATTGAAAATCGAGGGCATGACATGCGCCTCGTGTGCAACCCACGTGGAAAAAGCCCTGCGTTCTGTGCCCGGCGTGAGCAACGCCCGCGTGCCGGGATGGAAATCGGGCAAGGCCACGGTCGAGCTGGCGGAAAAGGTGCCGGTTGAGGATCTGACGCGGGCGGTGACAGCCGCTGGCTATCGGGCCATGCCCGTCCCCGGTCGGCGACAGGAAGTCGAGCGACCGACGCCCCCTGCCGGCGCGGTCGATTTCGATCTGATTGTCATCGGATCCGGCGGGGGCGGGATGGCCGCGGTTATCCGTGCTGCCGAAGCCGGTTATCGGGCAGCCATCATCGAGGCGGGCACCATCGGCGGCACCTGTGTAAACATCGGCTGTGTGCCCTCAAAAACCCTGATTCGCGCCGCCGGGCAACTGCATCAGGCTGGGCACAGTGCCTTTGCGGGCGTGCATACGCAGGCCGTGGGCCTTGACTGGCCACAGGTGCGGGCCCAGAAAGATGAACTGGTGGCCTCACTGCGCCAGCAGAAATATATCGACGTGCTGGCGGCCTATCCCGAAAACATTAGCGTGATCAAGGGGCGGGCGCGACTGACGCCCAGCGGACAGGTGATGGTGGACGAGCGCACCCTGCGCAGCCGCGGGGTGGTGATAGCCACTGGAGCCCGTCCCGCCATGCTGCCCCTGCCCGGCATCGATACCGTGGCAGTGCTGGATAGCACCTCCGTGATGAATCTGGAAACGCTGCCCGCCAGCATGATCGTCCTGGGGGGCCGCTCGATCGCCATCGAGTTGGGCCAGGCATTTGCTCGCTTTGGCACGCAGGTGACGATCTTGCAGCGCAGCGCCCGCCTGATCCCCCAACACGAGCCGGAGATCAGCGAAGCCCTGGCCGATGCCCTGCGGGCAGAAGGGTTGGCAGTGCATACCGGCGTGAAGGTGTTGGGGTTACAGGAAGACGGCGGGGAGAAAATCGTGGTGGCTGAGATCAAGGGCGAACCGACCCGTTTCCGGGCCGAGCAAATCCTGATGGCGACAGGACGCACCCCCAACAGCAACGCCATGGGCCTGGAAGAAGCAGGAATCAAGCTTGACAGCCACGGTTTTGTGGTCGTCGACGATCATATGCAAACGACGAAGCCGGGTGTGTACGCGGTGGGCGATGTAACCACGCTGCCCAAATTTGTTTATACTGCGGCCGCGGCAGGCGGCGTGGCAGCCGACAATGCCCTGGGTATTGCCGATCGCAAGATGGATCTCACAGGCATGCCGGCCGTGATCTTCAGTGATCCTGGAGTCGCCACGGTGGGCCTCACGGAACGCGCCGCCCGTCGCCAGGGCTATGCCGTGCAGACGAGCATCCTGCCCATGAGTTATGTGCCGCGGGCGCTGGCTGCCCGCAACACCCAGGGCCTGATCAAACTCGTGGCCGATGCCAGTAGTGATCAGCTGCTGGGCGCCCACATCCTGGCCCCCGAGGCCGGGGAGATGATCCAGGTGCCGGCCATGGCTATCCGCTTTGGCATCACAGTCAGCGCCCTGCGCGATTCACTCTTCCCCTATCTGACGAATGTCGAGGGCATCAAGCTGGCGGCGCTGGCGTTCAGCAAGGATCCGGCCATGCTCAGTTGCTGCGCGGGTTGAAAAGCGTCCCTGCGAAGAAATGTGGTGAGGGGGTTGTTTCTCTCTCACCTCTGCCTGAGTCGTTGCCCTATGCCGTCGGCCGCACGAGGAAAATGGGGTTGGCGAATATCCAGCCGCGCATCTTGCCCCACCCCCATTTCCAGGCCTCCAGGCGATAAATGCCCGGCTTGTCTGTGACATAGCTGAGCCGGGCGTTTCGGGTTTCCGCCACCACGCCTTCCCCCACGCGGATCAGGCGCAACCGGGCCGGTGCCGGTAAGGAAGCCTCGAAGGTCACCGTACTTTGCATTTGCAGGGTTTGCCCCATGGTGGCCACATCCCCAGCGCAACGGGCCACAAAACGAAAGTCGTCGGTGGCATGCAGGCGATCATAGCCCACCCAGCAACGCCCCTCCCGCAACGCATCGTACACCAGACGGCGATCGTGCTCGTACTCGCCGTGCATGGGTTCTGTGCTGAGGATGTGGGTATTGACGGCCGTAAAACAGACCTCGTAGGGAAATACCCGACGCCGAATGGGGCCAAGCTGGTATATCCGGGCATGGGCATCCGAGCCGCCGATGGCCACAGTGGGTTGTTGCAGCAGTAACTCATCCCATTTGGCCAGCATTTCGGGAAAGGGCCCGGTGGTGAAGAACTGCGGCCACAGGGAGATCAGCAATCCCTTGAATTTGTTGGTGGCATAGGGACGAAACTCGGACATATAATTCCACAACTCAATGCCGGTGAACCCCTCAATGTCCCATATCGTCCAGGGATACGTGTCGGGCAGGAACGGGCTGGCCTTGTCGATGGGATGGGCGAGAAAGGTGAGTCCCCCGCGTTGACGCACCACGTCGATCAACGCCTGCGGATCGGCGGCATAGGGGGTGACGTCGTCATGCACGCCCAGGGTAAGGCAATGGTTTTGCTCGGGCTGCTGATGGCGATCATTGACCTCGATGTCGATCAAGGTCAGCACACCATCCCGCCAGCCTTCCTCGCCCTGATCGATCAGGTAATTATGATCGGTGAGGATGATGAAATGCAGGCCGGCGCGCCGGGCAGCCGCCACCAGATCGGCCACCTCGCCAGCGCCGTCGCTGGCCCTGCTGTGCATGTGGATATTGCCGCGGTAGCTGAAAAACCGGGGAGATAGATTCATCAGTCTGCCTGCTCCGTGTCATCGGGAAGGTTCTTGCGATTGGGGCCGAATTCCACGGCCCGCCGACGCTGCCGTCGCGTGAGCCAGAAATGCCGATATTCAGCGCTTATCTTGCGGGCAAAGACGAGAAAGCCGGTGTGCGCCACCATGCGATCGGCCGGACGCAGACGGGCGGGAACCGGTTTCCAGCTGCGGATCATGATCTCCTCCACGCGGATTTCCACAAAATCTCCCTCTGTGAGGGCGGCCACCAGCTCGCTCACCTGATTTGTGGTGGGCATGAGCGAGGCAAACATGCCGCTGCTCGTGAGCGCGGCTTCTGCCTGTGGCACATAGGCGGCGGCATCGCGCACATCCAGAAATACGGCGTCTACGTCGCGTTCGTCAAAGCCGTCAGCGATGTCCCTGATCTTGAACTCGACATAGGATTGCAGTCCCAGGCGATCGATGTTGGCCCGCGCCACCTTCTGATGTTCGGGGCGCAGCTCGTAGCTGAAAACCCGGCCCGCCGGCATGACGGCGCGGGCAAAAACCATGGTCAACCCGCCGCTGCCGCTACCCGCCTCGATGATGCGCCGGCCGTTCCACAAATCCAGCTCCATGATCAGGCGAGCGGCATCCTTGGGAAAAACGATCTGCGTGGTTCGTTTGAGGTAGCGCAGGAGATCGGATGTAGTCGGGCGCAGGACAAGAAAACGCTGGCCGCGATGTGTGGCGACCACCTGACCATAGGGCTGGCCGATGATCTCGCTCATGGGGAACTGGCCGCGATGGGTATACCAGATACCATCTTCGGTTACATGCAACAGATATCGTTTTCCTTCTTCACTAACCAGGAGCACCGGTTCCCCGGCCTGAATCAATGACACTTGTTTCGCCTCCAGCAAAATACAGGGTATCGGCCTGAAATCATACCACGGGCCCCTGCGTTCCCGAAAATGCAGTCGTTAACGGCAGCCAGACATGCTCGATCTCATATCATCTCAATGGGAAAATAGTCGAACTTTTCAAGAACGCGGATGCAATTGACTCACAAAGTCCGAACAAGTTTGAAGGTAGACGCCGATCCGTGATCGGGCGTGGTTACGGCTCATCGCATCACGGATGCGATGGACGCGGTGAACGGGGGATGGGGGCGTCGCGTCTAGCCCGATCCGTGATCGGGCGTGGTTGTGGCTCCGCCGCATCACGGATGCGATGGACGCGGTGAACGGGGGATGGGGGCGTCGCGTCTAGCCCGATCCGTGATCGGGCGAGTATGTAGCTCCGCGTCGCGTCTAGCCCGATCCGTGATCGGGCGGGTATCGAGGAAAAACCCTACGACATTGGCATGCGTTGGGGCAGGGTGAAGTAAAATGTGGCGCCCTGATCAGGTGCAGCCTCTGCCCACACGCGGCCGCCGTGGCGATTGATGATGCGCTGGACGATGGCCAGCCCCACGCCCACGCCGGCAAATTCATCTTCGGTATGCAGGCGCTGAAAGATGCCAAACAGCTTATCCACATATTTCATATCAAAGCCCACACCATTGTCCCTGACAAAATAGGCG
>JAJRXO010000023.1 GCA_024276255.1 Chloroflexota bacterium
GGCGCCGAACCGGTCACGTATCTGCAGCCAGGCGGCCTTTTTCCCATTTTCACGATCTATTTCGTGGCCGCCACGCTGTGGGGCGGCTACAACCTGCTGTTGGCGCGTTCCTATGCCCGCACCATGGCCTCGCGACGACGCCTGAACTATCTTTTATGGAGCTTTGCCGCCCCGGGCCTGGGTGTATTCCCCTATCTCATTCTGGCTTCCCGCGCCGGCAATACCTCACCGGCACTCGTACTCGCCCTGGCCAGTATCGCCAATGTGGCTGTGGGCATCATGATCGTGGTCATGGCCTACAGCGTTGCCTACTACGGGGTGCTCTCGCCCGATCGCGTGGTCAAGCGCCAGATGGTGTACTTCCTGTTGCGCGGCACCCTGGTGGCCGTTATTGTGGTGGGGTTGATTTTAAGCGTGCCCAAGGTGGAAGCGATCCTTGGTCTGCCCAGCAACACGGCCCTGACATTTCTGGTGGTTGCTACCATCATACTGGCACAGGTGCTGCTGCATGTGCTGCAGCCATGGATCGATCGCCTGTTGTATCGCAACGAGAGCGACGAAGTGGAATGGCTGCGCACCCTCGATACGCGGCTGATGACCAGCAGTGACCTGAGTCAATTCCTGGAAAACGTACTCATCAGTATCAGCGACGCATTACAGGTCAGCGAGGGCTTTGTGGCCCTGCCTGGTGAAAATGATGTGCGGCTGGAGGCCGTGCTGGGCAGTGAGGCCAGTGCCCGCTATGCCCTGTCGTTGCCCGAGGTGCAGACCCTGCTGACAACCGACGAGCCTGATAACGAGTTTCATCAGGTCAACGGTTACATCATCCGCACGCTCATCAATCGCCACAGCGAGCAAAACATGGGCATTGTGGCGTTTCGCGTCCCGCCCTTTGGCCTGGAAAAGCTCAATGCCGAAACCTGGGCGGTCATCCAGCATCTCGTGCGGCGGGCAGAGATCGCGGTTGAGGACCGACGTCTGCAACTGGATGTGTTCGCGGCATTACGCCCCATCCTGCCCGATATCGAAATCATGCAGGCCCTGCGCGGCACCGTACCGTATGTGATCTCCACCTCGGATTCCACCACACATGAGCTGCTGGAATCGCCAGAATTCACAGAATGGGTGCGTGAGGCGCTGAACCACATCTGGGGCGGCCCCAAACTGAGCGACAGCCCCCTCCTGGGATTGACCGTGGTCAAAAATGCGCTGGCCGAGTACGGCAACTCACCAACCCGCGCCCTGCGGGCTGTGCTGCAGAAAGCCATCGATCAGCAACGCCCCCCCGGCGAAAGGCAGATGACAACATCGCAGTGGTTGCTGTACAATATCCTGGACCTGAAATTCATTCAGGGTAAACGCGTGCGCGAAGTCGCCAACCGTCTCGCCATGAGCGAATCCGATCTCTATCGCAAGCAGCGCATCGCTATTACCGAAGTCGCCCGCGCCCTGGCTGAGATGGAGGCCAGATCCGCGACCGAAGAGCAGTCCGCGGAACCCGAGCCACAATCGCAGTAGGCACCCTCTGCACCCCCTTCCCCCATGACTTCATCCAACACCACAACCCAGCAACGTGAACTTTTGGGGCTGGTTATTATCCTTACCGGCGCTATCGGCCTTTCTGATGCCCTGAAGCCCGATAGCGGCACCGACATCCTCATCTTTCTGGCAGGACAGGGGGCCATTCCTGTCGCCCTTGCCATAATGGGGGTGGGCGCAGTATTGGCGTTGCAGCGCCTGGGCAAGCGTTTTATGGGGAACCACTGGTATCCGGAAGCATTGCTGGGTTTGCAACTGTTGCTCACAGCCCTGCTCGTTGCCCTGCACCTGCGGCTGGGAGCGGATTCTTATGGGGCTATCATCCAGGGTCAGGGAGGAGGTTTGATCGGCTGGGCCATTGCCGACCTGTTGCAGAATGCGCTGGGCAGCCTGCTGGCCTGGGTGGTGGTTTTACTGGTAACAGCGGCAGGCCTGATTCTATTGCGGATCTATACCCCCCTGCGGCTACTCGACTTCGATCTTATTCCTATCGAAATCGTCTCTCCCCGCCGCCCTGCCAAGCCGCGCCCCTTGCCGGTGCAGCCCCCGCAGCCGCCAGCCCGGCAGCCACAGCCCGCGGATGCCGCCCCCCGCCCCGCAGTACAGAAAAAAGCCTCCCC
>JAJRXO010000357.1 GCA_024276255.1 Chloroflexota bacterium
AATACGCGTGGGCGAGGTGATGGCCATTGGCAAAGGCCGGCACACCACCCGTGCCGCCCAGTTGCACCCCCTGCCCGGCGGCGGCTTTCTGGCTGATACGCCCGGCCTGCGCGAGCTGGGCCTGTGGGATGTGCGTCCGCAGGAGCTTTCGGATTATTTCCCCGAGATCCGGCGCTACGCCCACAATTGCCGCTTCAGCTTTTGCAGCCACACCCACGAGCCCGATTGCGCTGTCAAGACAGCACTGGCCGCAGGGCACATTCATCCCCAACGCTGGGAGAGCTATTTGCGCTTGTATTACGGTGATGCGGAGTAGATGCGCCGAGCACCACAGGGTGCATGAATGAGCCCGGTTTCGGCCGCGGAAATAGCCTCGTTTTCCACGATCTCAGGCGCAGCTCTGCCAGTTATGGGAGTTCGCTCTGTTTTGAGGTCTCCTTACGGTGTGCTAGAATTTCAAGGTTGCACACATTTCATTGGCGGGAATCCGCCCCTCGGATAAATCGACTATCTTGAAAACCGCTGTAATTGTTCCCACCTATAACGAAGCCGAGAACGTGGCGCCGCTCATCGAGCATCTGCTCGGGCTGGAGCCCGAATTGCATATCATCGTGGTCGACGACAATTCGCCGGATGGCACCGGCGAGGTGGCAGACGAATGGGCAAAACGTTCCCCGCGGGTGCACGTCATTCATCGGCCGCAAAAGCTTGGGCTGGGAACGGCCTATGCGGCCGGTTTTGCCGCGGCCCTGGACATGGGCTGCGATTTCATCCTCACCATGGATGCTGATTTTTCGCACAATCCCCGTTACATTCCCGCCCTGCTGGAATTGGCTCAAAACAACGACCTCGCCATTGGCTCGCGTTATGTGAGTGGTGGTGGTGTGCGCCTATGGGGTTGGCATCGCCGCTTGCTCAGCCGCGGGGCCAACCTGATCGCACGCACTCTGCTCAGGCTACGCGCCCATGATTGCACCGCCGGTTTCCGCTGCTACCGGGCCCAGGTATTGCATGCCGTCGATCCGACGTCTATTCGTTCCGATGGCTATTCCTATCTCATCGAGATGCTTTGGCGGGTGCAAAACGCCGGTTTTCGCATTGCCGAAACACCCATTGTGTTCACCGATCGCCGCAAAGGCACCTCCAAGATCTCCCAGAGTGAGATCCTCAAAGCGGGCTGGACTGTGTTGCAACTCTTGTTTCGACATCCGCCCACGCCCAAACCTGCCCTGAAGATTGAATAACCCCTCCGCCACATTTTCATTCTCAGTTTGTTCCGTTTCACTCCTCCCCATGTCTTCATCCCGTCTGTCCTCCCAAAGCGGTCAAAGCCTGATTGAGTATGCCCTGATTCTCATGCTCATCGCTATCATCACCCTGGCCATTTTATTGATCTTGGGTGATGATCTGCGTGCGTTCGTCTTTGATCTATTACGCACCTGGTTCCCTCCCAGCTAAATTATTGCGCATGTCATGATGCAATATCGCTGGCTGCATGGCCTGATCGATTTGCTCTTTCCCCCGCGTTGCGTGGCTTGCGGCCGCCTGGGCAGTTATTTCTGCCGGCGCTGCCAGGCGCAGGCAAAGCTGGTGGACGAGCAAATATGTGTTCGTTGCGGCCAACCGACCACTGTTCGCTGCACATGCATTCATTGCCGCCAGTCGCCTCCCGATCCCTTGCGAGGGATTCGCGGGGCGGTTTTTTATGGAGATCCTGTTTCCTTTGCCATTCACGGCCTCAAATATCGCGGCCTTACCCGCCTCGCCGTCCCCCTGGCCGACTATTTACATTTCTATTTACTGAATCATCCCCTGCCCTTCGATTTGCTCGTGCCCGTGCCCCTGCACGCCCAACGCCTGGCAGCCCGCGGCTACAATCAGAGCACCCTGCTGGCCAACGAGCTGGGAAAGCGGCAGGGCATCCCCGTGGCCACAGATGTCATCTATCGAACCCGCCATACAAAGCCGCAGGTGCAACTGAATCGGCAGCAGCGACACGAAAACATGCGGCAGGCGTTTGCCCCCAGGCAGATAGGCCGGCTGCAGGGCGAGCGTGTGTTGCTGATCGATGATGTGTGCACGACTGGCGCCACGCTGCGCGCCTGCGCCGTGGCCCTGCATCGCGCGGGCGCTGGTGAGATCTGGGCATTGACCGTGGCGCGGGCGCAACCGCCGCCGGAACCTGAACCGTGGCAGGCAGGCCTCTCTGCCGCCGACCTGTTTGTGGCCTGGGATATCCGGCAATCTAACCCATCCCCCGGCGAAGTCTCATGAAACATATCCGACCCTGGCGTATCCTGCTCCTGTTCACTGGCCTCAGCCTGTTGCTCACATGGCCATTGCTGCCGCATATCAGCAGCCATGTCACCGGCGACGGCATCGATGATCCAGCGCTGGCATGGAACCTTTGGTGGGTCAAATACAGCTGGATCGATCGGGCCGGCGTGGATGGCTGGGTGCACAATCCCTTTGTAGGCGATTTCATGTTTTATCCGCTGGGTGTCAACCTGGCATTTTACACCCTCACGTTGCTCAATGGCGCCCTCAGTATCCCTTTACAGGGCGTTTTCAGCCTGATCGTGGTCAACAATATCCTGTTGCTCAGCAGCTTCGTGCTCAGCGGCCTGGGCGCGTATTTACTGACGCTGGAGTTTCTGGCGTTGGTTGGGCGCAGGATGGAGCCGGGGAGCAGGCATGATCGATACATGGCTGCGGTGCTGGCCGGGCTCATTTATGCCTTTGCCTCGGCCAAGTTCTTTTACGCCGCCCTGGGGCAATTCAATATCGCCTCTTCTCAATGGTTGCCCTTTGTGCTTCTGTATGTGCTGCGCAGCCTGCGCCCGCCCTGGCGCTGGCGCGATGGTTTGATGCTGGGTCTCTTTTTATTGTTGCAAACCTGGGCCGAACTCACCTTCGGCACCTTTGGCGTTCTGCTGATCGCCCTGATCAGCCTGGGAGCTTTGGCCTGGGGTTTGCTGCGCCGCCACTGGCCCGCGGCCCTGGCGGCCGGCTGGTCCCTGTTCCGCAATGCCGTCATCGCCGGCATCATGTTCGTGATAGGACTGGCCCCCTATCTGGCAGCCATGTTGCCTGATTTGCGCAGGCAGGGGAATTTCCTGGTGGAAGGGGGCGGATTTGCCGACATCTTCTCCGCCGATGTGCTGGGGTTCTTCTTCCCCACCCAGCTGCATCCCCTGCTGGGACATATCATCCGCACCCTGGCGGACGACTCGGCCCTGCGGCCCGATCGTTCGCAGTGGATGGTCAATAAAGGTCAGCACATCTTTTTGGGCTACAGCGTGATGATCCTGGCGCTCGTGGCCATGTGGCATTACCGACGACGCCTGTGGCTGTGGGCGCTGAGCCTGCTGACTGGCCTGTTTATCGTGCTGTCGCTGGGGCCCTCCCTGCGGGTCGGCGGCCACGATACCGGCATTCCCGGCCTGTTCCCCCTGCTCAGCAAGATCCCTTTCCTGCAGGCCAATCGATATCCCAGCCGCTTCAGCGTGGTGATCTTGCTGGGGGTGGGGCTGCTGGCCGCATTGGGGTTTATCAG
>JAJRXO010000358.1 GCA_024276255.1 Chloroflexota bacterium
CAAGGAAAAATAGAAAAAAATCCTTTGCGCTCTTGGCGTCTTGGCGAGAGATTTTCATCCGTTTTGGCGTGCAGCTTGCGCACCGTAGGTCTGTTCCGAAAATAGAACGCTGATGCCGCTGATCGTCAGGATGACGCTGATTAGAAAGATAAAATCAGCGCCAATCCGCGTTCATCTGCGTCCTATTTTCGTCGTTATGTGGTGAGCTAGTGCTCATGGCGACTGTTTACAAAACAGTCCCACGGCGCCTCTGCTGGCGCCATTACCGATGAAAATAATCTGCGCACAGACCATCTGTAGCCCGGTAAACCAGTAAACCGGAAAACCGGGAAAAGACGGCGTCGCCTCCAACCGGCCTGGTTTCCGGGTCCACTGGTCTTCTCCTGTTTTACTGGTCGAGCTTGATGTCAATCTGTGTCCTATTAACGAAGCAAAGTGCTGTGCCAGGCCTAAGGTGGGGATCAGGGGGGCATGGTGTAGTCCACCAGCAGGGGGCGGCCGGGGGGCGGCGTCCCCGGAATCCGGCGACCAGCGCCAATTCAGTTGGCGGCCAGTGGCAAGCGCCGACCCAACTGATTCAATTTCCCGCCCTCAGACCGGGATTGCATTATCACCTGATTTCTATTACCCTGAACCCTGTCTGTCGATCGCACTGATCTGCCCGATCGCGAATCGGGCGTTTCGCTGGTGTCGTCGCATGTTTGGTGTGTCGATCTCGATAGCAAGTACGCATCTCTTATCCTGAGGAGGCGCTATGCCGCATCCTGTTCAGCAAACAGCCGAATATCTCCGTCTGCAGGAATCTGCCCGCCGTCAGGCCGACTGGAAAGCCTGGGGACCGTACGTCAGCGAGCGAGCCTGGGGCACCGTACGCGAGGATTACAGCGCCACCGGCGAAGCCTGGGATTATTTCCCGCACGATCATGCCCGCAGCCGCACCTATCGCTGGAATGAGGATGGACTGGGGGGCGTGTGTAATCGCTTTCAGAATGTATGCCTGGCTGTGGCGCTGTGGAATGAGCAGGATGTTATCCTCAAGGAGCGGCTGTTCGGACTGAGCGGGCCTGAGGGCAATCATGGTGAGGATGTAAAGGAATACTACTACTATCTCGACGCTACCCCCAGTCACAGCTACTTGAAGATGTTGTATAAATATCCCCAGGTCGCCTATCCCTACGCCGAATTGGTCGCCGCCAATCGCGCTGCCGGTCAACAGCAGCCCGAGGTTGAGCTGGTGGACCTGATCGGCGAAGCATTGGTCGCCGGACGTTATTTCGATGTCTTCATCGAATATGCCAAAGCGGATCAGGAGGATATTCTCTGCCGTATCACTGCGGTCAACCGCGGCCCTGATCCCGCTCCCATTCATATATTGCCGCATGTCTGGTTTCGAAATACCTGGTCATGGGGCTACGAGCGGCCTCGACCCCAACTGGCAGCCCAGGCCCCGGGCACCATCCGGGTGCAGCACAGGCATCTGGGTGAGCGCTGGTGGTATGCTCAGGATGAGAAAGGCGCCAGAGGATCCCTGTATTTTACGGAGAACGAGACCAACTTTCAGCGCTTGTTTGGCGTGGCCAATGCCGGTCCCTATGTCAAAGATGCCTTTCACGAACGTGTGATCCGCAACAACGACGGGGCTGTGAACCCGGACATGGTGGGGACGAAGGCGGCTGCGCACTTTCACGCCCTGGTCCAGCCCGGTGATGCCTATACCGTGTGGGTGCGTTTTTGCCCGCAGCCCCAGATCCGACCCTTTGCTGCCGCCGGCGCCGTATTCGATTTACGCCAGCGGGAAGCCAACGCTTTTTACGATGCCCTGCATCCTCCCGGACTCAGCGAAGATGATCGTCGTATTCAGCGCCAGGCCTTTGCCGGCCTGTTGTGGTGCAAACAGTTTTATCATTACTCTGTCGAACTGTGGTTGCAGGGAGATCCCGCCGGCCCCAAACCGCCGACATCTCGTTTACACGGCCGCAATCACCAGTGGACCCACATCTACAATATGGATGTGCTTTCCATGCCAGATAAGTGGGAATATCCGTGGTACGCGGCCTGGGACCTGGCATTTCATACCCTTCCCCTGGCCATCATCGATCCCGAATGGGCCAAGCGACAGCTGATCCTGCTGTTACGTGAGTGGTACATGCACCCTAATGGCCAGATACCCGCTTATGAGTGGAGCTTCGATGATGCCAATCCACCGGTTCATGCCTGGGCCGCCTGGCAGGTTTATTGTATTGAGCGCGACATCTACGGCCATGCTGATCTCGACTTTCTGGAACGTGTTTTTCACAAGTTGTTGCTCAATTTCACCTGGTGGGTCAATCGCAAAGATGACGACGACAACAATGTGTTTCAGGGCGGCTTTTTAGGCCTCGATAATATCGGTGTTTTCGATCGTAGCCAGCCTTTGCCCACGGGTGGGCACATCGATCAGGCGGATGGCACCGCATGGATGGCGATGTATTCTCTGAACATGCTCACCATTGCCCTGGAACTGGCGCGTAGCAAGTCCGCTTACGAGGAGTTGGTGACCAAGTTTTTCGAGCATTTTATCTATATTGCCCACGCCATGAACCATATCAGCGAGGATGAGCACAGCCTCTGGAATGCAGAAGATGGCTTTTTCTATGATGTGCTGCATCTGGGAGATCGACAGTATGAGCCCTTCAGGATACGTTCTTTTGTAGGACTCATCCCCCTATTTGCCACAGCCAGCGTGGATGCCGAACTGCTGGAAAAACTACCGCGCCTGCGCCGCCGCGTGACCTGGTTCCTGCGCTACCGCTCGCACCTGGTCGAAAACGTGGCATCACTGACCGAGGTAGGCGAAAACAACTGCTATCTGCTCTCACTGGTGTCGAAACAGCAGTTACAGCGCGTGCTGCAACACATGCTGAATGAGGATGCCTTTCTCTCCCCCTATGGTTTGCGCTCCCTGAGTAAGGAACACGAAGCCCATCCCTACGAGCTGACCATCCAGGGCAAGACCCTGTCGGTCAGCTATGAGCCGGCCGAATCGACCAGCGGTTTATTTGGCGGCAATTCCAACTGGCGCGGCCCCATCTGGTTTCCGGTCAATTATTTGATGATCGAAAGCCTACGCAGCATGGCCGGTCATTATGGCTCTGGCCTGCAGGTGGAAATGCCTGCCGGTTCCGGCCGACGGGTAACGCTGGATGTGGTGGCCGACGAGCTCAGTCAACGCCTGGTCAACCTCTTCCGTCTTCAGGAAACCGGTCAGCGCCCGGTGTTCGGCGCCGATCCTCTGTTCCAGAATAACCCCCACTGGCGGGACTATGTGCTTTTCTACGAGTATTTTCACGGCGATAACGGTCGCGGCATGGGCGCCAGTCATCAAACCGGCTGGACGGCTCTCGTGGCCTGTCTGCTGGGTGCAGAGCAGCACGTTTTGGCATCATACACACCGGGAGATACGCATGTTTCAGCTTCATAATAAAGTCGCTTTGATTACCGGCGCTACCGGCAATCTCGGGGTTGCTACCGCCCGTATCTTCGCTGATGCCGGGGCCCGCTTGGGCCTGTTTGGCCGCTCGGTCGCCAGCCTGGAACGGAAATA
>JAJRXO010000359.1 GCA_024276255.1 Chloroflexota bacterium
GAAGTTCGTCGGCCGCGTGCAACCGCCCCCAGGCGTCAGCCTGCACGTCAAGGAATCAGTGTTGCCCCCGGCCATCCAGGCCGACTCCGAACAAATCCACATTTTATTGCAACATCTTCTGGATAACGCATTTCAGGCCGTCGCCGATACAGGAGGAGAGGTGGAGATCACCCTACAGCCCAGTAGCGATGGCGTCTGGCTCAGTGTCAGCGACACGGGTCCTGGCATCCCGCAGGAACAGTTGGAGCAGATCTTTGAACCGCTCTTCAGCACTCAGCAAAAGGGAATCGGTCTGGGACTGGTTATCTGCCAGCAGATAGCACATCTGCACGGGGGCAGCATCCGCGCAGAGAACCTGGAAGGTGGGGGAGCGCGCTTCAGCGTGTATCTGCCCAATATGCCGTACAACATGCAGCAAGAATTTGTGCAGGATGTTTCCGGCTGAAAGGCCAGGTTGCCGATCACGTCGCCGATCGTGTATCGGGACGCTCTCAATCATTGATCGCGAGTCGACGGCTGGGGTGTAATTGTGCTACAATGATCCGAATTAGTTTTCACCGCGGGCTTCACCATCTAATGGTGTCAAACAGAGAACGCCACAACCTGACCATACGATCCCTGTTATGAAATTCGATTATACCTATTACTCAGGCAAACTCATTCTGATCGTCGATGATGAACCTCGCATGATCAAATTCGTGCAGTTCAACCTGGAGCTGGATGGGTTTCGGGTGATCAGCGCCAAGGATGGACTGGACGCCCTGGAAAAAATCCGCACCCAATTGCCAGATCTGGTGGTGCTGGACGTGATGATGCCGCGCATGGATGGCTTCGAAACCCTGCAACGCATCCGCGAATTCTCGGATGTGCCGGTGATCATGCTCACAGTGAAGGACGAGGAAGAGGATAAACATCGCGCGTTCTCCGCCGGTGCGGATGATTATCTGACAAAACCTTTCAGCCCTCGCGAGTTGAGTGATCGCGTGAAAGCTGTGTTACGCCGGCAGAGCGGGATATCGGCAGCGGACGAGGTGGTGGAAGTGGACGACCGCCTGCAAATTGATTTTTCGCGGCGCGAAGTGTTGGTGGATGGCAAACGCGTCAGCCTGCGGCCCACCGAGTGGCGTCTGCTCTACCATCTGGTGAAAAATGCCAACTGGGTCATGCCCTCGGAAATGCTGCTGCAAAAGGTGTGGGGTTACGAATACCGCGAGGATGTTCAGCTTCTGCGCCTGTACATCGCCTATCTACGCAGTAAAATCGAAAAGGATTCCGGCAATCCCCAATACATCATGACCGAACGCGGGGTGGGCTATCGTTTTGTCATGCCCAAAAAGGAAGAGAATACAAACTCAGGCTGAGTGCGCCTTCTCGTCGGTATCCGGGACGGTGGCAATGCTGATCTGACCCTGATGCACGTGCAGACGCAAGGCTGTATGCAGGAGCGGAGTGTCGAAATGACTCCAGTCAGTGGTGGTGATGATCGCCTGGCTGGCCGTGCGCAACATGTCGACCAGCATGGCGCGGCGACTGGCATCCAGCTCCGACATGACATCATCGAGCAGCAGCAAGGGGCTGAAGCCGCTGACCTGTCTCATGATCGTAACTTCCGCCAGTTTGCTGGCCAGGGCTGCGGTGCGCTGCTGCCCGCGTGAGCCATACATGCGTAGATTACGCTGGCCCAGATAAAAACCCAGGTCGTCCCGATGCGGACCCAGCAGCGTCATCCCGGCAGACAGATCACGGTTCGTGCTCACATGCAGATGAGCAATAAACGAAGCCCGTACATCATCGACGGCCAATTCGCTATACATGACCCCCTGTTCCCGCAAATGCTGGGTGCTCGGGTAGGCAGGTGAACGCGAGGAGGGAAAATGGCCCGGATCAAAGCTGGGGAGATAGCGCAGTTGCAGACGTTCGTATCCGCCGCTCAGATCGAGATGACGCAAACTGGCCTCGTTATGAATCTGGTTGATCAGCCATTGCCGGCGGGCGATCACCAGGCTGCCCGTCGAGGCGAGTTTTTCGTCCCAGAAATGCAACTGATCGCCGGCACCGCGACCTGTGGCCGCCAGTTGGCGTAACAAGGCGTTGCGCTGGGCCAGGGCTTTGTTGTACTCGCTCAGGGCCCGGCAATACGCGGGCTCAATCTGGCACAGGGCGATATCAAGATAACGACGGCGGCCGCTGGGCGAACCCGCCACCAGCTCCACATCCTCCGGGCGAAACAGCACCACCAGCAGATGCCCGATTAGATCCATGGCCCGCTTGTTCACGCCATTGATGCGCACCTGCTTACGCATACGCCCGTTGTTCTGTCCAGGCATCAGCGTGATATCCAACTTCTCGCTGTGCTCGTTTTTACGCACTTCCGCGGCCAGACGCATGAAAGGATACGGTTCTGACTGCGCCAGCCAGTTCAAGAGTTCAACATCGCTGCTGGTGCGCGGGGAGCGGCTGGTCGCCAGATAAACGATCGCTTCCAACAGATTCGATTTACCCTGAGCATTGGCTCCCTGCACAATCGTCACCCCCGGCGGGAATGCCAATTCCAGCCGGGTATAATTACGATAGTTCGATAAAGAAAGATGCTGTAACTGCATAGTCGCCAAAGGCAGGGGTAGGATCAATGCCAGGCCGTTGTCCGCCCGCAGCAGCTCGCACCGCCGATTCGCCGCCACGGCTCCAGGCCAGGCACATTATAACACAATTTCCACGGGCCCGGATCACAAACAGGCAGGCAAAGGATGTTATTCCTCAGCCTGCCTGGCCATTGCCTGGATGCAGTTACGTGTTAGCCGAACGAATAATCTTCAGCATTCCAGCGCCGGGTGGACATCACACCACGACGGCGCAAGCGATCCACCTCGGCCTGGCATTTCACGCACAGCGTGGCCTCGGGTTTCACTTCCAACCGCTCGGGCGAGATCGCTTTGCCGCAGCGCTCGCAGATACCGTACGTGCCCTGTTCCATGGCGCGCAAGGCATCCTCGGTGGCAGCCAGCTCCGATTGCAGGGTTTCCAGCAGGGCGACGCTCTTTTCGCGTTCTACCACATCCGGATCCCCCTCGTCAACGTCCATATCAACTTCCCCGCGCAAGGTCTCCTGCAGGGCAGCGATATCCTCGAGCAAACTCTGACGACGGGCAAGCAAGATATTTTTTTCTTCTGAGAGTGGATTATCTGTCATGTTTTTATTCTCCGATTCGGACAGGTTAAGACCAGTTCATAACCACGCGGGACAAGGGTCATTTCAGTAGACGATCACGCACAAACATACCGGTCGGGCGGAGTTGAGAACTGAGCCTGTTCAGCAAGATGGGGAAGCAGGAAATGACTTGGTTGTGTTATCGACACATCCGTGATCTTTGGGACACCACAAATTAAAACATAGAAACGACATTGGCGAAGCCGGAACACTCGGGCTTCACGGGCAAAGATTGAGTTGTCACAAAATGGACGCATTATTTAACACACATCTTACCAAAATGTCAACATTTGCCCGAAAGAAAATCAGCTTGTGCCGAATGTTTTATGTTTCGCCGCCATCGCCATTCGCCATGGGAGGGGGCCTTTGCCGGAGAACGCCAGGCTTCACCCCCACGGAGGTGGGCCATAATGACGCTGGGCCGGTGCACACTCAAGGAGGAACCTGAGCAATCCTGCCACTTTTGGGGGACGCACCCCAGGATAACTTGGGCGGTATGCAATGTTCGCGTATAATGTTTGTGCCTTCATCATTCAAACGAGCATCTTCCATGAGCGATTCCCGCCACATTGCCCCTGAACCTCAACCCGGCGACAGCCTGGATGTTGCCCTGCGCATCCGCCATCTGCACGAGCTGGTGGGTCAGGACACAGTACGCAACAACCTGCAGATCCTGCTGGAGGCTGCCCGGCAACGCGGGGACAGCCTTGATCACATCCTCCTGTATGGCCCGCCGGGACTGGGCAAAACCACGGTAGCTCACATCGTGGCCAATGAAATGCAGGTTAACCTGAAGGTGACAGCCGGTCCGGCCATTGAACGGGCAGGCGATCTGGCGGCCATACTCACCAATTTGCGCAAAGGCGATATCCTGTTCATCGACGAAATCCATCGTCTGGGGCGGGCGGTAGAAGAGATCCTGTATCCAGCCATGGAGGATTTTGCCCTGGATATCATCATCGGCAAAGGCCCCAGCGCCCGCAACATCCGCCTGAAACTACCCCACTTCACGGTCATTGGCGCCACCACGCGGCTGGCGCTGCTCACGGCGCCATTGCGAGGCCGCTTCGGGGCGGTGTTGCGCTTCGAATATTACGACATCAACGCCATCGAACATATCATCAAACGCGCGGCCCACCTGCATTCCATCCCCTTCACCCCGGAGGGTGTCCATACCATCGCCCTGCGGGCACGCGGCACGCCACGCGTGGCTCTGCGTCTGTTCCGTCGCGTACGCGATTACGCCCAGGTACGGGCCAATGGCGAGATCACAGCCGAAGCTGCTGCTGCAGCCATGGATTTGCTGGAGATCGACGCCCTGGGACTGGACAGCCTGGATCGTATGGTGCTACGCTCCATCATCGAAAAATTCGGCGGCGGCCCCGTGGGCCTGGAAACCATCGCCGCCAGTGTCAGCGAAGAGTCCGACACCATCATGGACGTGGTCGAACCATATCTGCTGCAACTCGGCTTCATCGAACGAACGCCGCGCGGTCGCCTGGCCACCAGGGGCGCCTACGCGCATCTGGGCATCCCCTATCCCCAAACCAACTCCCCGGAGGCGGGCGAGCAGCCCAGCCTTTTTGATCCATCATAAACCATGCCTACCACTTCCCAACCCCGGATCGGCTTCAGTTCACGCGAAGCCGACCGCGAATACTTTCTCACCTGGCAGCGCGACTACTGGTTTTCCATTCGCATGGCCGGGGGCGTACCCCGGCGCCTGTACCCCGAGATCGTCAACGACGCCGACGCTGTGCTTGATGATCTCGACGGCCTGTTGCTGACCGGCGGCGGCGACATCGATCCCCGGCACTATGGCCAGCCCATGGCCGGCACCGATGCCAAAAGCATCTACCCTGATCGGGATACAATGGAATTCGCCCTCCTGCACGCGGCCATGGAGCGTCGCATGCCCATCCTGGGAATATGCCGCGGCCTGCAGGTGGTCAATGTGGCGCTGGGGGGTCGACTCACCCAGCATGTCGATGGGCATAGCGGGCGCGCCAACAGCTTTTCCGGGCCTCTCCCGCATCATGTCAACATCCGCGCCCGCAGCCTGCTCGATCGCGTGCTCGCCATCGGGGACAGCCTGCAGGTCAACTCCTATCACCACCAGGCCGTGTGCGAATTCGATCTGGCGCCTGCGCTCATCGCCAGCGCCA
>JAJRXO010000024.1 GCA_024276255.1 Chloroflexota bacterium
GAAAGTGTTATAATGCTTCTTGCCATTGGCCTGCCTCCTGAAGGATTTCTTTATAGATGTGTTTCCTTCAGTTTACCGCAGGCCTTTGGCTTTTCCCACTCCTCACCGACTAAATTGGTACAGTGTCAAAGTTGACCCGCAAATTTGACAAACGCGGCCAGAATAGATACACTGTTTATCGTCTTCCCGGGGCTGTAGCTCAGCTGGGAGAGCGCTACAATCGCACTGTAGAGGTCAGGGGTTCGAATCCCCTCAGCTCCACCTAGCCTGGCCGCCCGGGCAACAATTCAAAACCAAAATGCGAAGACCAGGAGTAGTAAGCCAGCTCGATAGCGAGCCGGGGATAGTGCAAGCCCGGTAGTGTGGTCCTCGAGCCCACCTGTGGCCCAACTCGCCTGGAAGCAGCGCCGGTGAAATCAACATCAGCCGGCGACGGGTGCGCCCGTTATCGCGTTTGAGTGGTCGGAAAACCCACGGGGCTGTAGCTCAGCTGGGAGAGCACCACAATGGCATTGTGGGGGTCAAGGGTTCGAGTCCCTTCAGCTCCACCAACTCGAGGCCGGTCGTCCCCGCGACCGGTCTCCATTTTCCGACAACCAGGGTGGTACCGCGGAGAAACCTTCGTCCCTGACCGGACGGAGGTTTTTTTATTGCCTTCGCTTTCGCTTCTACGGTATCATTATATCGAAATACGCAATACGTGATACGCAGTACGCAATACGTATCACGTATCTCGTGTTTCGTATTGCGTGTCATGGATTTCGAGAGGGTCGCGTGTCGACCCCTGCTGAAATCCCACCAAGCTCCTATCCAACCCCACTTCATCACAACGAGGTGATTACCATGCCCATGCGAGCTGACTGGATGTGGATGAATGGCAAGCTGATTCCCTGGGATCAGGCCACCGTTCATGTTTTTTCCCATGCCCTTCACTATGGTACCAGTGCTTTCGAAGGCATTCGCGCCTACAGCACACCCCGCGGCCCGGCCATTTTTCGTGGTCCCGAACACTATCGCCGCCTGCATGACTCCTGCAAGATCATGCGCCTGCCGTTGGAATACAGCGTGGAAGAATTGATGGCGGCCACCAAAGAGGCTATCCGCGCCAACAAGCAGGATTCTTGCTACATTCGCCCGCTTGTATTCCGCGGTTATGAGAGCCTGGGCGTCGATGGTCGCAAATGTCCGGTCGAGGTGATCATCGGCACCGTGCCCTGGGGGCGTTATCTGGGCCCCGAGGCGATCGAACAGGGCGTCGATGTGATCGTCAGTTCCTGGCGGCGTATGTCGCCGGGCGCGTTCACGCCGCTGGCCAAGATCGGCGGCCAGTATGTGAACAGCCAGCACGTGGCCATGGAAGCGCACGATCTCGGCTATACCGAGGGCATTACCCTGGACATTCACGGCTATATCTCCGAAGGCTCCGGCGAGAACCTCTTCCTCGTGCGCGATGGCGTCATTTACACCCCGCCGCTGTCTGCCTCCATCCTCAGCGGCATTACACGCGACGCGGCCATCACCATTGCCCGTGACCTGGGCTATGAGGTGCAATTCACTAACCTCACCCGCGAGATGCTTTACATCGCCGATGAGCTCTTCTTTACCGGCACGGCCGCCGAGGTGACGCCCGTTCGTTCGGTGGATCGTCTGCCTGTGGGCAGCGGCTCCCGCGGCCCCATCACCAAGGCCATCCAGGATCGCTTCTTTGCCATTACCGCCGGTGAGGTCGAAGACCCCTACGGCTGGCTGGAGCCGGTTTACGAGCCCGGCGAATGGCCATTATAAGCATACGCACAGATCGTTGCTGTAATCGTTAAACGTCATAGACATAAAGCACCCGCTGCGGTGTCTTCGACGCCTTTTGACAGCGATGAGGTGGACCATTGTCCCCGGATGGCCTTACCCTCCCCACAGCAAGACTCTCTCGGTATCCAGGCTCATGCAAACACGTATTTCTCGTCATGATGTTATCCCTGTGGAGATGATCCCAGGTCTGCGACGTCGCACCCTGGCCTGGGGAGAAAAAGCCATGCTCTGCGAATTCGAGGCCGAGCCGGGCGTGTTTATCCCCATGCACAGCCATCCCCACGAACAGGTGGGCTATGTGCTCGCCGGAGAAGTGGAATTCGTCTCCGCAGGAGAGACCTTTATCGCCAAAGCTGGTGATTCCTATGCCATTCCCGGCGGCGTCGAACACTCTGCCCGCTTTCTGGCCCCCACCACCCTGATCGAAGTATTCAGCCCAGTGCGTGAAGAATTTCAGTATATCTGTGGATGCTTGCAGAGCAGCTACAGTCCCCTGAATACCATCCTATTTTCCGAGGAAAACCATGAACGATCGTTACGACCCCGGCACAATCGAAGCCAAATGGCAAAAGCGATGGGAAGAGGCAAAGCTCTATCGCCGCGATGACAGCAGCGACAAGCCCAAATGGTATTTCCTTACCATGCTCCCATATCCCAGCGGTGACCTGCATACAGGTCACTGGTATGCCATGTCGCCTTCGGATGCTGGCGCCCGCTTCAAACGCATGCGCGGCTACAACGTGTGGTTTCCCATCGGTTTCGACGCCTTTGGCCTGCCGGCGGAGAACGCCGCCATCAAGCATGGCGTGCATCCGGCCAAATGGACCATGGCCAATATTGAGCGCATGCGCGGCCAGCTGCGGCAGATGGGCACCATGTTCGATTGGGAGCACGAGGCCATCTCCTGCCTGCCCGGTTATTATCAGTGGACCGAGTGGTTTTTCCGCAAGTTCTACGACATGGGCCTGGCTTATCGCGATAAAGCCCCGGTCGACTTCTGCCCCACCTGCAACACTACTCTGGCCCGCGAGCAGGTATGGGGCGAAGATCGGCACTGCGAACGCTGCGGCACGCCGGTGATCATCAAGGAGCTGGCCCAGTGGAAGTTCCGCATCACCGACTACGCCGAGGAATTGCTGAACGATCTGGACAAGATCGACTGGCCTGAACGCGTGAAGATCATGCAACGCAACTGGATCGGGCGCAGTGAGGGCGTGGAATTCACCATGCAGGTACAGGATCATCCCGGCCTCAGCTTCCGCGTCTTCACGACCCGGCCCGACACCACTTTCGGCATGAGCTTTGCAGTGCTGGCCCCCGAGCATCCCCTGGTTGAGCAGATCACCACGCCCGAGCAACATGCTGTCGTGTATGACTATGTGAGCGAAGCCCGTCGCAAGAGTGAGCTGGCGCGGCAGGCCGATGCCGGCGAAAAAACCGGCGTGTTTACGGGCGCTTATGCCATCAACCCCGTGAACGGGCAGCCCGTGCCCAGCTGGATCGCCCATTATGTGCTCATGGGCTACGGCACCGGGGCGATCATGGCCGTGCCCGCCCATGATGAACGCGATTTCGCGTTTGCGCGCAAATATGGCCTGCCCACGCCTATCGTCATCGTGCCCGCGGAGGTCTATGCC
>JAJRXO010000360.1 GCA_024276255.1 Chloroflexota bacterium
AGCCAGGGAAATACCGGCGTGCTCGTAGGCGTGATGGTGGGGGTAGGCGTGGCGGCAGGCGTGGGAGTGAGGCTGGGACTGGGAGTAGGAGTGGGAGTAAGCGTGGGGGTCGGTGTGGGCGTCATCGTGAGTGTAGGGCTGGGCGTAGGCGTTCGGGTAGGCGACGCGACCGGCAGGTGCAGTCGACCGGCGCCGTAGGTGTTGTCGGGCCCCGTCAGCCCCAGATCGATGCTGGCTTCGCCCGTCAAATAGCCGCGTAGATCAGCCACCGTCCATTGCGGATATCGCTGGCGCAACAATGCAGCTGCACCGGCCACATGCGGTGCGGCAGCCGAGGTGCCGAAGAAGCCCTGTCCCCCGGCCTGGAAGGGCAGATTGTTGCTGGGCCCATAGGTCTGTGTACTCACCCCATCATAGCCCATGATATCCGGCTTGATCCGGCCATCGGTCGTCGGCCCGCGACTGCTGAAGACCTCGGCCGCAAAACCGACCTCGGAGCGCCAGAAAACCGCTCCCACTGCCAGCACATCGGCAGCATCAGCCGGTTGCACGATCGACCATGCCGGCGTCGCATACTGCAACGCTGGCCCTGAAGTGAATAGATCGAGCGTATGCACATTGCCCTGGATCAGGCGCACTGCCAGTTCATAAGTCCCGGTGCTCGCCGCCTGATAGCATAACGCCTCAGTGGGCGGCTGCGATCCATCCTGGATATTTTCGCTGCGCGCTACAAGATCGTTCCCGAAATACAGCGAAAGATCATAATCATCAGCGGTGGCGGGCCAGGCATCCCAACTGAGATAAGCACACAGCCATTGATCGGCGGCAAGTTGCACATCGTTGGTTTCGTCGCCAGGCACAAAATCATGAAAGGGATCCCCATTACCCTGAAACTGGCCGCGATAATGGCTTTGGGCCTGATTGCCGGCGGCGTTCACCCACAGGATGCCAGCATCGGTGGCGCGATGAGCGATGTCGGCCAGAGCACCGGTGCCATCGCCGGGGCCGGTATTAAACCAACTGATGGAATGCACGATCACGTCCACACCGGCAGCAATAGCAGCATCCACAGCATCTGCCAGCTCGACATCAGTGTCGAACGCGTAGAGGTGCAGGGTGGCCTGCGGAGCTGCGTCGTAAACGATCTCGGCGACGGCGCTGCCGTGTTCGCCGTCATTCATCAGGCCGTCGGCCCGGAAGCTGCGGGCGACCACGGCCGGCAGTTCTCGGGCAGCGACCAGATCCTCATAATTCGCGAAACCACTATCGAGAACAGCCACATCGACACCCTGACCCGTCCAGCCGGCGGCATGCCAGGGAGAAATCCCCGCCGGGAGCAGGCCTTCGCTGATGGAGTCGGCGGGCTGGTGGGGCAGACTGGGGCGGATGCGCCGCACCTGAGGCATGGCAGCTACCACCCGCAGGCGCTCCGTCGAGATGCGGACCTGCATGATGCCCGGCCGCTGCCGTTCCACCACCACATCATCGGGGAGCAACAGCGTACCGTCGTACTCGATGATCACGCGCAGACGCTGCGGATCAGTGCCGAGACCGATCTGTTGTCCCCATGCAGCCCGCTGCCGCATATCCATGAGCTGCCATTGCGCGATACTGCTGTCCACAACGGCAGGCAGCACATTCGGGACGGGCGTGGGCGGGAGGCCGGGCGAGGCTGTCTGCACGCTGACAGGTAGCAACAGCGCCCCTATCAATAGTGCGGTGATGATTGTGAATTGACGCCACATGGGCATAACTATCCGTTCGTAATGTAGGCCACGCCGAAGGCGCGGGGGCCCGCATGCACAGCCAGTGCCGGCCCTGCCTCGGCCAGTAAAATGCTCTTGGGATCCCAGTCGATGGCCGCGGCCACCTTGCTTACCAGTGTGTTTGCGACATCAGCAGCACGGGTGTGGGCTACTGCCACGGCCCATACATCCTCTTGCCTGATCTGGCTCACAGCGCGGGCAATGCCTTTTTTCAGCGTGCGCACGGTACCGCCTAACCCCAATTCACCTTCGTTCATGTGCAGCAAAGGATGGATGGACAGCACGGCAGACATACGTTTGATCAGGGGCATGATCGGAAGCACACGACCGCCCCGCTGGACGGCCTCGATTGTATCCAGATAAATGAAGATGCG
>JAJRXO010000361.1 GCA_024276255.1 Chloroflexota bacterium
GATCGGTGATGCCATCGTCCGCACCGGCCTGCCCCTGGAACAGCCCTGTGCCGGTCGCGGCACCTGCGGCAAATGCAAGATCCTGGCAGAATCAGGTCTGGCCCCGCCCGACGAGATCGAGCACAAGAACCTCAGCGAGGGTGAACTGGCCATCGGCAATCGTCTGGCCTGCCGCGCCCGCATCCTCGGTGACGTAGACGTGACCCTGGCCCCCATCGTCATCTACTCCAACAAGATGTTCCGGGGCAACAATCACTACAAAAAGGGCGACGCACCGCTGGGGCTGGCCATCGATCTGGGCTCGACCACCGTGGCCGCCTTTCTCACCATGCTCGACAGCGGCGAGGTGTGCGCGGGCGGCGCTGGTTTGAACCAGCAAACAGTGTACGGCGCCGATGTCATCTCGCGATTGGCTGCCGCCGAAGACCCCGAAAACGCAGAGCGCCTGCACCGATTGGCCCTCGCCTCCATCAATCAGGCCGTCGATGCGCTCAAACTCTCGCGTCGTGTAAAAGCGCGTATCCGCCGTGTGACCATCGTCGGCAATGTGGCCATGCATCATTTGCTGGCCCGTCTGCCCATCGATACCCTTGCCGTCATCCCCTTCCAGCCCTACAGTCGGGAGGCCATTCATGATGCCGGCGCCCTCATGGGCGGCATCTTCCCCGATCAGGTCCAGGTGATGTTGCCACCGCTGATCGGCGGTTTTGTGGGCTCTGATGCCCTGGCCTGCCTGGCTTACTTCGACTTTGACCGGGCGTCTGGCCCCATGGCGGCCATCGATCTGGGCACGAACGGCGAGGTGATGGTGACAGATGGTGAACGCATTCTCACCGCCTCCACCGCGGCCGGGCCGGCCTTCGAGGGCGTGAACATCTCCTGCGGCTCGCGGGCTGTCGACGGCGCCATCACTCAGGCGCGAATAGTCGACAGCCACATCCATTTCGATACCATCGCCGATGCCGAGCCTGTCGGGCTCACCGGCTCGGGCCTGCTGAGCCTGATCCACGAATTGCGGCAGGCCGGGGTCATCGAGACCAGCGGCCGCTTTGCCAGAAAACCGGCGTTGCTGGCCGATCGCTTTGTTGAAGACGACCACGGCGTGCGGCATCTGCAACTGACCAACAACGGCCTCACCCTCTCCCAGTTCGATGTGCGTGAACTGCAAAAGGCCAAGGCCGCCATCCGCGCCGCAGTGGAAATCCTGCTGGCCCGATTGGGGCTCACCGCTGACGACCTGACGCGCGTGTATCTCACGGGGTCGTTTGGCGGACAGGTGGACATCGATGCTGTGATGGCGCTGGGAATGATTCCACCAGTGCAACGGGACACGGTGCACACCGTGGCCAATGGCGCCGGCTTTGGCGCCGCCCTGTTCCTCAGCGACGAGGGCTTTGCCCGTTCCCAGGCTCTGGCCGCTCGCGCCGAGCAAATCGATCTCGACCTCGATGCCGATTTCAATATGCGCTACGTCAGCGCCATGTCCCTGGCGCCCGATGCCTAAAGAAAAGAGCGAGCCCCTGGCTTTAATCCGGCCAGGGGCTCGTACAGTCAGTTGCGAGTGTTTTAGAAGATGTTGCTCTGGCCGATGCGCGGCAGGGCGTAGACCGGTTTCCAGCCTTCACTCAGCGGTTCCCGCAGGAAAGGCTCCATGTCTTCGGGGTTGCGCAGGGTGACTTCGTTCACCGGCGGCACCACGCCAGGCGGGAAAGCCTCGCGGATATCTTCGATGAGGATGGTGAGATAGCGCAGGATGGCAGCCAGGGGGCGCTTGGCCTTGGCCGCGCTGGCGTCGGCTGCGTTGCCCACCACCCCTTCCGGCGTGGCGAAGATCTCGATGGCAAAGTGGCCTTCGCCTTCGGACCAGCGACTGGGGCGCTGATAAGGATCGACCGAGGTGTCGAAATGGCCGTCGGGCAGATAGGGCTTGCCGTGGGTGTTCACGGCCTCGGCCATCTCCACCATTTCCGGTAAGAGGTACAGGGCCAGCGAGGTCTCGGCCTCTTCGGCATGCACGAAGTTCGTGCCATACTGGCCGCCCCGTTCGCTGGTGTAGAACATCTCGCGCACGGCGCGGTGCCAGTCCATCACGCGGAAAATGCCGGGAAGCTGGTAGCGTTTCTGGAACTGCTGAATCGTCGCCTCCAGCATCCACAGATGGCCATGGTTGTTGATCAGGATCTGCTTGCGATAGCCATCATTCCACAGCCCCAGCATCATATCGATCAGCAATTCGCGGGAGATATCCTCGCGCACGGGGACGGTTCCGGGCATGCCGTAATGATGGTAGGGATGCGAACCATAGTTGAGCGGGGGCAGAGCCAGGGCCACAGGGATATCTCGTTTGAGGAAATAACGGCGCACGCCTTCCACAATCTGGCTCACGAACAAGGTGTCGGTGGCGCTGGGGAGATGCTTGCCGTGATTTTCGGTGCAGCCGATGGGGATGAGCACAATGTCGTTTTTCTTGCGCTCATCCAGCAACTGGCGACGCGGCATCATCTGCAAATAGGTGCCCGGTTTGCCCCATTCCACGGGGCTGGGCATGCCGTATTCGGCCAGCACGCGATCGATTTCCTCTTCACTGGCCTCGAACAGCTCTTTTTTCATGCGGCCAATGCGAGTATCTTCAAAGACAACGGTGGGGTTATCGCTGGCCAGCCAGCCGGGGGGCATAGGCTGGGTTTTGGGTGGGGTAGTTGAAGTTGCCACGGTATGAAACCTCCTGGGTCGTTAATGTGCAACGGGTTGGAATGACCGGCCTTTAGCGTATTTCGCTCAATTTCACCGGTCGATGTTCAAGATAAGACTTTTTGGCTGCGTAGCCCATGACCACCGGTATCAGACCATCACGCCCGCTGACGGGCGGGGTGCGGTCGTTGAGCACGCAGTCAATGAATTCGTTTAGTTCGTTGAGATAGGATTCGGTATAACGTTCGACAAAGAAAAACAGCGGCAGGGCGCTGTGTTCGCCGCTTCTGTCGGCGATCATGGCCGTATCAGGCTTGGCGTTACCCACGATCACCATTCCTTCCGATCCAAAGACCTCCACGCGTTGATCGTAGCCATACACCGCCTTGCGGCTGTTGTCAATACTGCCCAGCACGCCCGATTGGTAGCGCAGGGTGATGAGGGTGGTGTCGATGTCGCCCGCTTCCCCGATCGCCGGATCCACCATCACGCCGCCCGTGGCATAGATCTCTTCCACCTCGTCGCCGATCAGGAAGCGCGCCATATCGAAGTCATGGATGGTCTGGTCGAGGAAAATGCCGCCCGAGACCTTGATGTAGGCCAGGGGCGGGGGCTCGGGATCGCGGCTGGTGATGCGCACCAGATGGGGCTCGCCGATCTGACCGCTGGCAACCACATCGCGGGCGCGGCGGAAATTGGGATCGAAACGGCGATTGAAACCGATTTGCAGTTTCACACCGGCCGCATCCACTGCCTGTAAGGCCTGTTCGATGCGATCGATATTGAGGTGGATGGGTTTTTCGCAGAAGATATGCTTGCCTGCGGCCGCGGCTTCTTCGATCATCTGGGCGTGGGTGTCGGTGCTGGAGCAAATGATCACGGCCTGGATGTTGGGATCGTCGAGAATGCGGCGATGATCTTCATACGCCGCGGGCAGACCGAAATCAGCCGCGGCTTTTTCTGCTGCCGGCAGGATGATGTCGGACACGGCCAGCAGCCTGGCCGTGGGAATGCGATAGGCCAGATTTTCGGCATGCAGCCGGCCGATGCGCCCGGCCCCGATCAGGCCGAGATTGAGTTGAGTAGTCATGCTGCAATTCTCCCTGAACGAGGGGGCGGTGATAGCCCCCTCAGGCGATACGATTTAGTTGCCGTTCTTGTTGGGCAGGACCATGATCTTGCCGTCCCGGCGTTCGGTCGACTGGGCAATGGCAGCCACGGTGTCGGCCAGCCCGTAATGAGCGGTGATGATGGGGCTGAGGTCCAGGCGGCCGGAGGCGACCATGCGAATGACATTAGGGAAAGTTTCGTGGCCGGAATGACCCTGGGCGCCAAAGAACTGACTGCGCCGCACCTGGAAGCTCTCCAGATACATGGGCACTTTGGCGGCCGCGCGGCCGATCTGTACGATCTTGGCATTGATGGCCAGGGCTTTTTCCATCTCCGGCACAGTCAGGTGCGGAGCGCCAGCAGCTTCCACCATAAAGTTGAAGCCCTGGCCCTGGCTGAGCTCCATGAGCACCTCGTGGGGTGTGACTTCCCGCGGGTCGTAGACATAATCGGCACCCACCTTGCGGGCCAGCTGGCGGCGTTCGGGTGATATCTCAAAGACGACGATCTTGCCGGCTCCGGCAGCCTCGGCAATGCCGGTGGCTGCCAGGCCAATGGGGCCGGCGCCAAACACGGCCACATAATGCCCGGGGCGGAATCCGCCAGCGCGTTCGATCATGCCGTTGTAGGCAACGGTGGTGGGTTCAGTCATGGC
>JAJRXO010000362.1 GCA_024276255.1 Chloroflexota bacterium
GATGATCCTGAGGCTTTGGCCATCCTGCGGGAGCATGGTGTGCGTGTGGAAGGGGAGCTGGCTTTCTTCCCGGCCGACGTCATCGATCACTATGTTGGCCTGGCGCCCTCCCAGTTTACGCAACTCGCCCGCAATCCACAGCGCTCCGTGCGCATCGGCGGCGATGCCATGTGCTTTGCACCGGTCTATGGCCCACCCTTTGTGGCTGATTGGGAAACCGGGCGGCGCCGCGGCACGTTACAGGACTTCCTGAATTTCGTCAAGCTGGCTTATCTCAGCCCCTACATTCATCATTCCGGCGGCGTGATCGTCGAACCTACCGATGTGACTGCGCCCATCCGTCATCTCGACATGCTGTATGGGCACATCAAGTACAGCGACAAGCCCTTCATGGGGTCGGTGATCTCGGCCAGCGATGCCGCCGACAGTGTAAAAATGGCCGAGATCGTGTTCGGCAGCGAGGATATCCGTCGTCAGCCGGCCCTGATCTCCCTGATCAATATCAGCAGCCCCCGCCGCCTGGATGATCGCATGTTGGCTGCGCTCAAGGTCTATGCCCGCGCCCGCCAGGCAGTGATCATCACGCCCTTCATCCTCTCCGGCGCCATGGCTCCGGCTGCTGTGGCGGGTACATTGGCCCAGCAGCACGCCGAGGCCCTTGCCGGCATTGCCTTCACCCAGATGATTGAGCCCGGCGCGCCTGTGGTCTATGGCTCGTTTCAGACCACCGTGGATCTGCAGAGCGGGGCGCCGGTGTTTGGCTCCCCCGAAAGCCAGATCGCCCTCACCGTGAGCGCCCAGCTTGCTCGCCGCTATAACCTGCCGTTTCGCAGCGGGGGTATGTTTGCCAGCGCCAAGATCCCCGACGCTCAGGCCGGTTACGAATCGGTGATGACCATGCTACCCGCAGTGCTGGCGCGGGTCAATTTCGTGCTACATGCTGCCGGCTGGCTCGATGGCGGCCTCACCGCCGGGTATGAGAAATTCGTGCTCGACTGCGAGGTGCTGGGGGCCCTGCATACGCTGATGCGGGGACTGGACATGTCGGAAGAGGCCTTCGCCATGGAATCCATCCGCAGCGTACCCCCTGGCGGCCACCATATGGGCACAGCCCACACCATGCGCAACTTCCGCACAGCGTTCTATCGCCCCACGTTGTTCGACCATCGCTCCTCCGATGCCTGGGAGGCGGACGGCAGCCAGGATGCCTATGAGCGGGCCTATCATCATTATAAGGGCCTGCTGGCGGCCTACGAGGCTCCGCCCCTGGATCCCCAGCTCGACGTCGAATTACAGACTTTCATCGCCCACCGAAAAGCGGAGATAGGCCATGGGATAGGGAGGGACTAACCCGACTGATATCTGCACTGATCAACAAAACCGCGGCTGCGTCGCCGCCCCAACCGGCCTGGTTTCCTGGTCTATGGCTCTACAAGGTCGACGCGGTGCGTGGCAGCGCTGACCGCATGACACCTGGATGATCGGCGGTTGTGCGATCTGCCAGGTTGTGAGTTAGAATAGGCCCGTTTGCTGGCTGCTTCTGCAGCAGCCCGCTATCATTCCA
Source organism: Chloroflexota bacterium (assembly GCA_024276255.1). Taxonomy (GTDB): domain Bacteria; phylum Chloroflexota; class Anaerolineae; order J102; family J102; genus JAADGC01. The sequence goes on from JAJRXO010000362.1 coordinate 1,565, forward strand.
CTTTCATTCGTTTGAGGTACCCATGAGCGATGAAATCAACATTCAGGAATTGCCCCTGGA
>JAJRXO010000025.1 GCA_024276255.1 Chloroflexota bacterium
CGATTGCTCCACGCCCAGGCGCAACAAGTTGAGCGTGCCTTCTACATTGACCCGATGTGCGGCTTCGGGATTGAATTCAGCGCGGGTGGAGAGGATCGAGGCCAAATGATAGATGGTGCGGATTTCGTAGGCAAATACCAGCCGCCCCAGCAACATCTTATCGAGGATGTCGCCGATGATTACCTCGTTGCAATACGGGACAAGCGATTCATCCAGGGGATGGATGTCGATGGCGACGATATCGGCCAGATGATTCTCTCCCAGATATTTGATCAAACCGTGTCCCACTTCGCCGTTGGCACCGGTGACAAGTACAATTTCTCTACGAGACATGTATTCACGACCTCCTTGTCGTATGACGAATCCTCAATTTCGGCATGAACGCCGAGAGGGAATTTAGATATTGATGCAGTCCGATCATAGCGAAAAGCAACCCCGGCGGCAACAATACAGGTAGCTCATTGCAGGCCGGTCACGATCTGACGCACATTGTAGCGCATATAATCGAGATACGTGGCTGCCGGGCCATCGGCAGGGCTGAGCGCGCCCGTATAAATGGTGATCAACTGCACACCGGTATCCTGCGCCACCCGCCGGGCCACAGCCGGGTTGATCGTATTGCCCACAAAAATGGCTGGCACGCCCGTGCTACGAATCACATCTTCCAGCTTCGACAATGTTTGCGCTGAACTCCCGGCCAGCGAACTGGTGCCGGGAATAATCGCCCCCAGTTGCTCAAAACCATAGCGGCGGGCAAAATAACTGAAGATGAAATGATCGGTGACGATCTTGCGCCGATCAGGCGGGATGGTGGCAACCTGCTGTCGAATCCAGGCGTCAAGCTCCTGCAATTGCTGACGATAGGCACTGGCATTGGCTGCATAGTCCTCTGCATGCGCCGGATCAGCCTTCGTCAGGGCCTGCTCGATGACATCGACCCACAACAACACATTGTTTGGATCCATCCAGGTGTGCGGATCAATCCCCGTATGTTCATCGCCACCGGCCAGGGGAGGGACGTGGGCGGCCACGGCTACGATGAGTTTTTGCTCCGAGGCCATGTTCTTCAGGATCGGCGCCATCGTCTCTTCCAGACCCAGGCCGTGCGTGAAGATAATATCAGCATCGGCCATGGCGGCCACCTGACGGGGCGAGGGTTCGAAGCTGTGGGGGTCCACGCCGGCCGGGATCAGGATCCGCAGGTCAATGGCGTCGCCGCCGATCTGCTGCACCACGTCACCCACAATCGAGGTGGTTGCCACCACCTGCAGGGCTGCGGATGGCGATGCAGGGCCAGTCGAAGTCTGGCAGGCAGTCAAGATCAATAGGAAAGGGATAACGATCAGGAGTATATGAAATCGATATTTCGACATGGTAAGAGGATCATGTGAATGAGAAGCGAGCGTGGAGACGGTTCAAGCTGCGTTCATGGCGTTTATGCGGGAGGAGGCACAAAACATGGCCTCCCGGGAGTCAAAAATGGGATAATCGATATTGACAGTTTACCCTGCCTGGCGGATAATCAAAAAAACTTGGCACGCATCTCCACAAAGGAATCCCCATGACAACTCCAGGCATCCCCGGTTTCCGCCGGGTCCCGCGCACCGGCGTGATCTATGTAATGGATCGGGCGCGGCAACAAGGCTTTCGTTACGACGACCCCGAATGGGCCAACCTGGGTCAGGGCATGCCCGAAACCGGTCCCCTGCCCGGCGCTCCCCCACGCGTACAGCGCATCCACATCGACCCTCGAGCACAAGAGTACAGCCCTATCACCGGCGAACATGCCCTGCGCCAGAAAGTGGCCGATCTCTACAACCATCTTTATCGCCAGGGCAAGGCCTCGCAATACACGTGGCAAAACGTCAGCATTGCCGGCGGCGGACGGGTGGCGCTCACCCGGCTGGCAGCCACGCTGGGCAATATCAACATGGGACATTTCCTGCCCGACTACACGGCGTACGAAGAGTTGCTCTCGGTCTTCAAGGCGTTCATCCCCATCCCCATCCTGCTGGAGTCCGATGAAGGCTACGTGGCCCCCCTGGCCATGCTCAAACGCGAGATCCTGGGCCGCGGACTCAGAGCCCTGCTGGTGAGTAATCCCTGCAATCCCACCGGCCAGGTGGTGGAAGGCGAGCGTCTGCGCCACTGGGTGCAGATGAGCCGTGATTATCACTGCTCGCTGATCGTCGATGAATTTTACTCGCATTATATTTACACCGGCCCCATCCACGCCACGCCCCCCAAAATGGTCTCGGCCGCAGCCTATGTGGAGGACGTGAACGAGGACCCGGTGATCATCGTCGACGGCCTCACCAAGAACTGGCGCTATCCCGGTTGGCGGCTGAGCTGGACGCTGGGGCCCCAGGAAGTGATCCGGGCCGTCGGCAGCGCCGGCTCGTTCCTGGACGGCGGCCCCAACCATCCTTTTCAGGATGTAGTGCTCGATTTATTGGAGCCAGAGCACGTGTACCTGGAAACGGAGGCCATTCAAAGCACCTTCCGCCGCAAACGGGACTATACCTTGCAACGACTGCGGGCCATGGGCATCCGGGTGGATGTGGAGCCCGCGGGCACGTTTTATGTATGGGCCAACCTCGCCCAACTGCCGCCGCCGCTCGATGACGGCATCGCCTTCTTCAAGGCCGGTTTGCAGGAAAAGGTCATCACCGTACCGGGCGTGTTCTTTGACGTCAACCCCGATAATCGCCGCGCCTATGCCCGTTATGGCAACTACTGCCGAGTCAGTTTTGGCCCCGACATGTCCACCCTGCAACGCGGGCTGGATGCTCTGGAACGCGTGATCGCTGCCCATCGCTGATGAACACCTCCCCGGCTCCCTCCTCCCTGATAGCCTTGATCCCGGCGTACAACGAAGCTGCCCATGTCGGCGATGTGGTGCGCCGGGCACGACAGCACCTGCCTGTGCTGGTCGTGGATGATGGCTCCAGCGACGACACCATTGCCGTCGCCCGCGCCGCCGGCGCCCGGGTGTGGGAACAACCCGCCAATCAGGGCAAGGGCATGGCCCTGCGCGCCGGATTCCGCTGGGCGCTGGAACACAACATGACCGTGGTCATCACCCTCGATGCCGACGGCCAGCACGATCCCGATGAAATACCGTGTTTTGTGCATGCCTATGCTCGCAATCATGCCGATTTGATCATCGGCGCCCGCGACTTTTCCCGGATTCCCCCCGTGCGTCGCCTGGCCAACACCCTGGGACAGAAGTCCTTTTCCTGGGCGCTGGGCCATGACATCCCCGACAATCAGTCCGGTTATCGCCTGCTCAGCCGGCGCATGATGACCACTGCCCTGGAAAGCACGGAGCAGGGCTTCGAATTCGAGGTGGAAATGATCGTTCAGTGTGTGCTGCGTGGCTATCAGTTGGACTGGGTGCCCATTCGCACCATCTATGCCGACGAACGGAGTCATATCCACCCCTTCTGGCACACCGTCCACTTCACGCGCATGGTCTGGCGTGCCCGGCGCCTGCGCCGGCAATACAGGAAGCCTGCGTCCAATTCGCAAATCAGAGGCAGCCGGGAAAAAGGTTGAAGGCGGGTGTCAATTGACACCTTACCCCATTTCCCCTACAATAAGCCGGAACGCTTATGCCCGAACTTCCTGAAGTACAAACCATTCTGGATGCGTTGACACCGCTGATCCTGCACCAAACCATACACGACATACATATTCACTGGCCAGGCGTGGTCGATCGTCCACCCACCGAGGTGTTTCGGGCCGAATTGCGGGGACGATCGGTGGTGAAAAGCAAACGCCGGGGCAAATACATGCTGTTTGGGCTGGACGATGGCCAGACGTTGATCATGCACCTGCGCATGACCGGCAAAATGCGCGTCGTTCCTGCCCAGTCGCCCCTGCAACGCCACGACCGTCTCAGCTTTGCGTTTGAAAACGGCCAGACCTGGCACTTCAACGATCAACGAAAATTCGGCCGCGCCTATCTCGTGGCCGATGCCGCAGAGATCGTCAGCAAGCTGGGGCCTGAGCCCCTGGGAGCTGACTTCACCCCGGCCAATTTCCATGCCCGGATTGCCCGGCGTCGCGCCCCCATCAAATCGCTGCTGCTCGATCAGCGCCTGGTGGCGGGCATTGGCAACATCTACGCTGACGAGGCCCTGTATCGGGCCCGTATCCATCCCTTGCGTACCGGCGCCGAGCTCAGCCTTGCGGACGCAGCCACCCTGGTCGATGCCATCCGCCAGGTCCTGCAGCAGGCTCTGGCTGAGATGGGCACCACCCTGAGGGACTACCGCCGGCCCGATGGCTCGGCAGGCTCGTTCCAGAACAGCCTGTCGGTCTTCCGTCGTACCGGCCAGCCCTGCCTCAGCTGCGGCGCTCCCATCAGCCGCATTGTGGTTGGCGGCCGCAGCACACACTTCTGCCCCCGCGAACAACCCTATCCCTGACTTTCGTCTTCACTCCCTCCCATAACCATAAACCCATGCGCATCATCCTCTTCACCGGCAAAGGCGGGGTGGGTAAAACCACCATCTCCGCCGCCACAGCTCTTCGTTGTGCCAATCTTGGCTACCGCACGATCGTCGTCTCCACCGATCCGGCCCATTCCCTGGGCGACAGCTTTGACACCCGCATTGGCCCCGAGCCCACGCAACTGCAACCCCGCCTATGGGGTCAGGAAATCGACCTGCTGCACCAGATGCAACGTCACTGGGGCAAGGTGCAGCAATATCTGGCCGCCCTGTTTGCCTGGCGGGGCATGGAAGGCCTGGTGGCCGAAGAAACCAGCATCCTCCCCGGCATGGAGGAGCTGGCCAGCCTCATGCAGATCTCCTATCTGGCAGAATCGGGCGACTATGATGTGGTCGTGGTCGATATGGCCCCCACCGGCGCTACCCTGCAGTTGTTGGCCTTCCCGGAAATGGCCACCTGGTACATCGAAAAGATCTTCCCCTTCGAGCGCAAGGCCATGAGAATTGCCCGTCCGCTCATGCGCACCGTCACCGACATGCCCCTGCCCGAGGAGGATCTCCTGGATGCTATCGAATCGCTGGTCAAAGACCTCAATCACCTGGAAGGACTGGTGAGCAACCCCGACATCAGCACCGTGCGTCTGGTGCTGAATCCCGAAAAAATGGTGATCAAGGAAGCGCAGCGGGCCTTTACCTATCTCAATCTTTATGACCTGCCCACCGACGCCGTGATCAGCAATCGGCATATTCCTGACGATGTAACCGATCACTTTTTCGACGGATGGAAGCGCCGGCAGGTGGCCTACAGCCAACTGGTCGAGGAATCCTTCTCGCCATTGCCCATCTTCAAGGTGCCATTCATGGCCGAAGAAGTGGTCGGCCCCCAGGCTCTGGAACACATCGCCGAAGCCGTGTATGGCGATACAGATCCCACAACTATTTTTTTCCGCGGCAAAGCCCAGGAAGTGGTCAAAGACGGCGATGACTATCTGCTGATCCTGCCGTTGCCCCTGCTCGACAAACGCGATATTCAATTGCATCGCGGCATGCACGATGAGCTGATCGTGCGCATTGGCAACTGGAAACGACACATCAGTCTGCCGCAATCCTTGATTGGCCGCCAGATTGCCGGGGCCAGATATCGACAGGATCACCTGGAGATTCGCTTCCGCAACAGCGTAACAGACTGAGTCATGACAGGCCGGCCCCCATGCGCAGGCGCGTCCCCGATCGGCGAAATTTCTGAAACGATCCTGTAAAAAACTATTGCCCCGAAAAAAAATTCGTGATATACTCAGGCAGGAGTCATGTGAAGCCATGATTAATTGCACCCCGCAACAGACAGCAGGCGTTTCGAAGGGTTTGTGGCAACGCGCGGGCCTGATACTTCCTTGTTGGCTTCATTAAAACACGACTCCGTTTCCCCTGTTTCTCTCTATCCCATCTTATCACAGGAGGTGTAACAAGACATCCAAAACACTCACCCTACCCCACACAGCCACACGGTTGATACCGGGGCACAGCCCTAATAATGGCGTGACCATCCTCTGGCCGCTGACCAGCCTGACAGCGGTTCAGAAACTGATTCTCAAAAAGGAGAAGACCCGCTATGAAGCTCACGATTCAGGTGCACAACGTCAAGTTAACAGACTGGTTGGAAGAGTACGTAGAGAAGAAGATTGGGAGATTGGAGCGCTATTTACCGGAAACGGATGAGGCACGTGTTGAACTGCGCGAAGAAAA
>JAJRXO010000363.1 GCA_024276255.1 Chloroflexota bacterium
ATCCGTATCAGCGCCACGGTATTCGCCGTGGTAGGAGATACAGCCGCTGAACGCGAGCGGCAACGGGCGGCTGTGCGTCAGCAGATCAGTTTTTATGCATCCACCCCATCCTATCTGCCTGTGCTGGCTCAGCATGGCTGGCAGGAATTGGGGCCGGCCCTCGGTCGACTGGCAGTCCGTCAGCGCTGGTCAGAAATGCCCGATTTAATCTCCGCCGATATGATAGCGCATTTTGCCGTGGAGGGGACGTGGGATGACATCGGCGGCCGCATTGCGGAGCGCTATGCCGGTCTGCTGGACCGCGTGACGTTATATGTACCCTTTGTCGCTGGCGAGCACGACGAGGCCTGGGCGCGCGCGATCCGCGGCTTTCGTGCCGCGGCTTCATGACACGCTTTTGCTCATGCCGGAGTCGAGTCCGTGGTTTCCCGCTGGGTTGCACTGAGCGCTTGCACTGGTGCTGGCAGATTCTCGGGCGCCACTATCCATACTGCGAGTTTGACGGCTGTGCGCTCCAATCCCTGGATGTCAACCTCTGTGAAGAATGGAATGCAGGCAATCGCAATGCCATCTTCATCCAGATAACCGCGCGCAATGGCAACCGCCTTGATGGACTGATTGACTGCGCTGGCGCCAATCGCCTGCACCTCGGCATATTGCTGCTCGCGGATGACACCCGCAATAGCCCCAGCTACGGCGGTGGAACGTGACCTGGCAGAAACTTTGATGACCTCCATGGGGTCTGCTCCTTGTGCTAAAGGGTGAAACTACGCGACCCAACGTTAGTGCGTTTCCTGGGGGAGTGGGGTGTGTGGCACTGGGGGAATAGGGACGGCCAAAGGTGGAGTGTCGAAGGTATGTGGGGTGTCGGGAATTCCAAATCGAGAGGTTATGCTTATGTTCTTTCATTGTACACAACCCACCTCAAGTGCGCAATAAGGCCTGAAACACCCCTCTCGGATTAATCAGGCAGGAATCAGGTCGATAAAATCTGCTTGATAAAGGCCGCGCTTCTGGCAGCTACCTCGGGCCATTCGCTATCAACGGTCAGACAATGGCCCGATTTATGTAGCGTGACCAGGTCTTTCTGCGGAGAGCCCAATTTTTGCCAGGTGCGTTGGGCGCTTTGCGAATCGATGGCGGTGTCACGGGTACTGTGGATGATAAGAGCCGGGGTGTGGATTTGGGGCAGGCGGCGTTTTACGTAGTTACTGAGTTTGAGCACCTCATGGGCCGAGGCAACCGGGTTTTCGCCGTAACTCCACAGGCGCTGCAATGCCTGCGGATCATGGAGATCGCTGTCGGGGGATTTGGGGAGGCTGAAAATGAAATACTTGAGTAACGGAGTGAGGTAGATGCGTTTGTCGCGTACCCACAGGGCCGGTGAATAAAGGATAATGCCGCGCAGGTCGGGGTTGTGAATGGCGAGATACAGGGTGAGTATGGCGCCCAGCGAGAGCCCGCCCACAAACAGTTGCTGACAACGCCCTCGTAGCTCGTCGAGACTGTTTTGCACGTGCGCGGCCCAGTCCTGCCAACGCACGCCCCGCATGGCTTGCAGGGTCTGTCCGTGGCCGGGCAGAAGTGGCGCCGAAATGGTCATGCCCTGCGAGTGCAGGTGCTCGGCCATGAGCCGCATCTCGGGCGGGGAGCCGGTAAAACCATGGATGAGCAGTATCCCGGTCTCCCCCCCTTCCAGGAAGAACGGTCCGGGATTGAGGGCAGGATGTTCAGTCATGGGGTACGTTTTCCAGAAGCCGGTATTCCTGAGCGAGTTCAATGAGTTTCTTTACATTGTGTGCCTTGAGTTTAAGCAGCAGGCGTCTGCGATAGAAACGGAAGGTGATGGCCGAGATGTCGAGCGCCTCCATGATCTCTTTTTCCTGATATCCCTGTGCCAGGGCGTGCAACACCGCGGTTTCGCGCCTGCTCAGGCGAATCTTTCGGGTGCGGGCAGCGGTCGGGGCCGGGGCCGGAGGCTGGGGATGGGCTAACCGCAGGATCATGGTCAGCAGATCGCGGATGGGGGCAGTTTTTGTGTAGGTAGCATCGGCGCCCGCGGCCAGGATCTTTTTTTCCTGCTCACAGCTGAAATAGCTGGAGATAACGATGATCTTGCTGCGGGGGCTGCTGCGATGCAGGGGTGCGATAAGATGTATGCCTTCGGCATCAGGTAGCCAGTAGTCGAGCAGAATGATGTCGGGTTGTAATTCGCGACATACCTTCACGCCCTGGTTACCATCGTGCGCGCGACCCACCAGTTTCAATGCGGGCTGCACCGCAAACAGGCTTTCCAGTCCCGAGCGTACGGCCGGGTGGTCATCAACAAGAACGACGCGAATGTGAGATGAGTTCATAGGCTTAAAGAGTGATGGGAGGTGGTGCCCACAGACATTGGATTGTCGTGCCCCGGCCAGAGGCTGTTTCGATGCGTAATTCGGCGTGTACGGCCTGGGCGCGTTCTTTCATTATGTTGATACCCATGCACTGGGAAGGGACGTGTTGCTGGTCAAATCCGATGCCGTTATCCTGAATGTGCAGGACAAAACCCTGGTGCGCCGGCGGGGAAGGCGGCAGAAGTGCGATGTGGATGGCTGTGGCCTGGGCATGTTTGGCAATGTTGTTCAGCGCCTCCTGGGCGATGCGGTAGATCTGGACTTTGACGGGCGCCGGTACAACGGGATTGTGTTGTTGCTGAAAACGTACGGGAATCTGCGTGCGGCTGGCAAAGATGCTCTGCAGCTGCTGGATCAGGTCGCCAAGCTCCATCTCGGCAAATGATTCAGGGCGTAGCTCGAGTAGCAGGCTGCGCATTTCGCTGAGGGCGCTCTGGTTGAGTTGCTTTAGTTCCTGCAGCTTGGCTTGAGCCGCGGCACGATCCTGTTCCCATAGCAGGGGCAGGGCCTCGGCAATGAGATTGGAGGCAAAGAGGTTCTGGGTGATGGCATCGTGCAGATCGCGGGCCAGGCGCTGGCGTTCACTGTCGACAGCCTGTTTTTCGGCCTCGGCACGCAGACGGGCATTTTCGATGGCCAGGGCGGCCTGTTCGCTGAAGGTGAGGGCCAGATTGATCTCTTCCTGACTGAAGCTGCGTTCTTCAGCAAAATACAGGGCGATGCAGCCGTAGGGCTCGTCGTTGATCAGAATGGGTGTGGTGAGGCTGGTTGCAAACTCGGATGACGATATTTTCTGGGCAGCAGCCGGCGGGGCAGAGGTGCTGACAGTGGCCTGTCGATGATAGATGGCATTGTAGAGTGGGTGGGTGTCGAGGCTCTGCAGCCGTTGCACAGGAATGCCATGCTGCACAATGATTTGCAGGGAGGTAGTCTCCGCGTGCCAGCGGAATGCCGCCCCCATGGTAGTATCGAACAGCCAGCAGGCCTGGGAGATGATGTAACGCAGGACTTCGCTCAGCGGGCGATCGGAATTTAGAATGGTCAGTATGTAACGGAACCCTTCGGAGACCTGTTGCCGCCGCAGGAGTTGCAGTTGATGTTCTTTCTGCTTGTTTACCAGGTGATCCCGAATGTCAAGATGAGCCAGGGTGGCGGCTGTGATATCACATAGATGTTGTATGCTGGCCTGAGCCTGTGCTTCCAGCGCACCTTCTGCCAGGCCCGCCCAGACAATACCTACGATATCCCCCCGACTGATCAGGGAGAAGATAGTGGTCTGAGGTGTGATGCTGGCCGGCAGGTGGTCGAAATCGGCAGGCGTAAAGATATCTCTGGCGGCCAGGGGGGCGGCTTCCAGCCTGGCCAGACTCTGTTTGCTAATCCTGAATTCCGCGGGGCGGCCGGGTGGTGGGTGCGGATGAGAACTCAGGATGTATAGACGGGTCTGGCGATGGGAAAGCAGGGCCACACCTGCGCGGTCGAGCGGTCGCACCTGTTGCAATGACGCCAGCAACAGGTTGCTTGCCTGCGCGGGATCCCGCGCATGGCACAATTGATAGGCGATACTCGTCCAATCGGTGGCCAGGGGATCGGTAGAGGGGAGATGAGACATTGTGGCAGTAATGATGCAAGAGCCCTGGAGTGGTCCCCGTCTGCTACTGCCAGAAGCGATAAAAAGACACACTCTACGTTAGCATTCCGGAAAGATAAGGTATGCTGATCGGAAAGTGTGTGTTTATATTGGCAGCAGTCTGGCGAGGCATTGAGAGCGCAGCTGGTGTCGGTTTTCCGGCGCTGCGCACTGTATACATGATGACGCAGCAGGCCGAAAAAAAGCGCGCTGTTTTTTTAATTTTTACGCGCGTGAATATGTTGTCTTCCCCTGATACCGCGCGGTGTTGGTCCCACCCTTCATTCCCCGATCGTCAACTGCGGCAACAGGGTGATGCGGGAATCATTACGGGTTTTCAGATTGGATGAAATCCTGCAGGTCGAGTACTGCAAACAGCCGTTGTTCGACATCGGCGGGCATGTGAGGCGGTGTTTGGCTGAGGTTTCGTACCAGATAGATGGTTTTTCGCAGGGTGTCAAGCACGATGCTGCAATTATCGCAATGGGCCAGGTGCTCTTCCAATTCCCGGCAGAACTGCTCGGACAGCTCACCGTCGGCGTAGTCGTTGAGCTGTGTGAGAATCTTGTGACAATCCGGTGCAGAATGGCGGGTGGAGGTCATGCGTTCCCTCCAGGTTTTTCACTGAAGTAAGGTGCGAGTAATTCACGTAATTGCAGCCGGGCGCGGTGCAGGCGCACTTTGGCGGCCGAGGTGCTGATGTTGAGCATGGCGGCTGTTTCGGCGGTGTCGTAGCCTTCGATTTCGCGCAGGATAAAGACGGAGCGCAGGGTTTCCGGTAATTGCAGGATGGCCTGTTCGAGCAGATCTCGTAATTCGTTGTTCAGGCTTAGATCGGCAGGAAAATAGGTCCAGTCTTCGATCTGGCGAGGCAGGTCGTCGCTGCCCAGTGCTTCGACGGGGGCATCGAGCGAGACTTCTTTCTGACTCTTTTGCTTGCGCAGACGCATCAGGGCGGCATTGGTGGCGATCCGGTGCAGCCAGGTGCCCAGGGCGCTACGTTCTTCAAATCGTTGAATATGTTGGCAGGCGCTGATAAAGGTTTCCTGCAGCACTTCCTCTGCTTCGTCCGCGTCCCCCATCATGCGAATGGCTACCGCATAAACACGGGGGGCATATTTTTTCAGCAGACAGGCGCAGGCGTTGCGGTCTCCGCGCTTCAGGCCCTGAATGAGCGCTGCTTCGTCGGGATAGAGGTCTAAATCGATATGTAAAGTTGACATTTGGATGCAGGAGAGATAGCCATCGTTACAATAATGGTTTGGGGTTGTGCTCATCATACTTGGTTTGACCTTGCAAAGTCAATTGATTCGGGCTGATGGGTGTTTGACGTCACGCTGTGCAGATGTTACGATCGCAGAGTGCGGATTGGCGCACACATAGGATGAAAAAGCATGACTCAAGCACTATATCGCCGTTACCGACCCCAAACCTTTTCCGAAATTATCGGCCAGCATCATATTGCCGATACGTTGCGCAATGCCCTGCGCCAACAGCGCATCGGCCACGCCTACTTGTTTACAGGGCCGCGGGGCACCGGAAAGACTAGCACCGCACGCATTTTGGCCAAGGCTGTGAACTGCCTGGCAGCGGCCGTGGATGATCGGCCTGATAACAGTTGTGCAGTGTGTGTGGCGATCAACGAGAATCGTTTGCTGGACCTGATCGAAATCGATGCTGCGTCGAACACCAGTGTCGATGATGTACGGGAACTACGCGATCGCGTCGCCTTTGTTCCGAATGAGGCGCGCTACAAGGTATATGTCATCGATGAAGTGCACATGCTATCTACTTCGGCCTTCAACGCCCTGTTGAAAACGCTGGAGGAGCCCCCCGCCCATGTGATCTTCATCCTGGCCACCACCGAACCCCATAAAATCCCTGCCACCGTGCTGTCCCGTTGCCAGCGATTCGATTTTCATCGCATCAGCGCCCATGACATCGCAGCCCATTTGCAGGATATTGCCCAGCGCGAGGGAGTGCAGATCACACCGGAGGCTGTGGCCACCATTGCCCGCAGCGCCACGGGGTCGATGCGCGATGCACTTAGCATGCTGGATCAGATCACAGCATACGGCCATACCGAGATCGATGGGGAGTTGGTGCGCGATGTGTTGGGCATGGTTTCGGGTGAGGCTGTCAACCGGCTGGTCGCCGCTATTGCCGCGGGTGAACCGGCGGCGGTGCTCGGTGAACTGCATGGCCTGATGGAGCAGGGCGTGGATTTGAACCAGCTGGTGGCACAATTGATCGATCATCTACGGGTGTTGTTGCTGCTCAATGTGGGCCGCGATGCCCGGCTGGTGGACTTACCCGCAGCTTTGCTTGATACAATGCAGAAGCAGGCAGCGGCATTTCAGCCGACGCAACTCATGCACACCATCCGCGTGTTGAACGAGGCTGCTTTGGCGCTGAAGACCCCGTTTGCCGGTTATCTGCCGGTGGAACTGGCATTGCTGGAGTCGGTAGGCCTGGGCGAGGCGCCCCAACCCACAGCCGCTGCCGCTCCTGTCGCCAATAAGCCGCGTCCTCAACCCGCCCCTGAGCCCAAACGTTCAGCACCACCCCGGCCGGCTGCATCTGCTCCCCGCTCTGCTCCGGCCAGGCGACCTTCTCCCCCCCCTCCCTCCAAACCCAAGGTCAAAGCCGTTTCTCAGCCATCACCAACTGAAGACCCCCGGCTGCAGGAAATCCAGCAGCAACTCCTGGAGCGGGCCGGGCAGCATAGCGCCAAATTACAGGCTGTGTTGCGTGGCGGCCGCGTGGTGGCCCTCAGCGACGAGGAGCTGGTGCTGAGCTTTCAGTACGCTTTTCATCTGAAATCCACCCAGGCTGAAATCGACACTGTATCCAAAGTGGCGGCAGAGGTGCTTGGCCGATCAGTCACCATACGGGCACTGGCTGCTGCGGATGCCGGGAAATATGTGGCCAGCCATCATGCTGATCAGAAGGCTGTTGCTCCCTCTTCCCCTGACGTCAGTCCAGATAACCCGGCCAGCGCTGAACCCGCAGAAGACCCCCTGCTGCGCATGGCGGTGGAGGAGCTTGGCGCCGAGATCAAATCGGTCGAATCCAGCGAGTCTGACTGAGAATCCATCTTGATTATATCTACAAAGGCAAAATATTAAGCATCAGGAGTTCTATTATGGTAAAGAAAAGACGATCACCCAAGAAATATCGTTCTCCGGGCCACGGCGGCAGCGCCGGTGGCGCAGATATGCTCTCGCAACTGCGGCAAATGGAAGAAGCCATGGCTCAGGCCCAGGCTGAGCTGGCCGAGAAAACGGTTGAAGTCAGTGTGGGCGGTGGGGTTGTACGCGTGATCGCTACGGGTCAGCAAAGGATCCAGTCCATTGAGATCGAGCCCGATGTCGTCGATCCGGAGGACGTGGACATGCTGCAAGATCTGATTCTGGCGGCTGTCAACGAAGCCCTGGATCAATCGCAGGCAATGGCGAGTGAGGCCATGAGCGGCTTGACGGCCGGTTTGAATCTGCCTCCCGGCCTGTTGTAAAAAAAGCCATGCATGTTGTTGCCGAACCCATCCAGCGCTTAATCGACGCTTTTAACCGGCTACCGGGAATCGGGCCCAAGAGCGCTTCACGGCTGGCCTTTTATTTGCTGCGGGCGCCAGCAGAACAGGTGCAGGAACTGGCGCAGGCCATAGCCGAATTGCAGGGGGCGATTACCTATTGCAGTCGCTGTCAGAACCTTACAGAAAACGATCCCTGTTTTATCTGCCAGGATACCCAGCGCGACACCAGTGTGGTCTGTGTGGTGGAAGACGCCCTCGATGTGGTGGCCATCGAACGCACCGGAGCCTATCGGGGGCTGTATCACGTGTTGCACGGGGCGATCAATCCTGTGGCTGGCATAGGTCCCGAAGATCTACGTATCGACGCCCTGGTGCGCAGACAATCGCAGGAGCATTTTCAGGAAGTGCTGATTGCCACCAATCCCAATATGGAGGGCGAGGCCACGGCCATGTACATTGCCCGCCTGCTGCGCCCTTTGGGAGTGCGGGTCACACGTCTGGCCCGCGGATTGCCGATGGGAGGGGATGTGGAATACACGGACGAGCTGACATTGAGCCGGGCGTTGGAAGGGCGTCGCGAGATGTGATCAATTCTTTTAAGAGAATTCAAGAGAAAAGGTGTTGACAAGACCCTGAAAGTATGCTATATTGTCTTTCGTTGTTCAGCGCAAGCGCAGCTTGCCGAAACGACCAACGACAGAAGAGATAGCTCATTCGAAAACATGAAATTCGAGATTTGACACGAAAAGTCACCCTATGGTAGACTATTCGATAGTCAAGCGATAAGGTCTCAACACTGGTGACCTTAACAATGGAGATTGTGGTTGAGAGAAGAGTCTGGCGCTTATTCTGAGGATGAGCGTAGTGCCCGTCGGCAGACTGAAATGTCGGCGGTTTTTGTTACGCCTCTTGACCCTGTTTCCAGGACTCGTTAAACGCTTGCTTCGATGCTTTCGAACGAGTACTTTAACAACTGAAGAGTGATAGGAAAGCCAAGGAAAAAAGGGCTCGAAAATGACCTGATTACAGGTTACGTCAATATATTTTGTCGGAGAGTTTGATCCTGGCTCAGGATGAACGTTAGCGGCGTGCCTAACACATGCAAGTCGAACGAACAGCCAGAATCTTTATTGAATCTGGCGGGTTAGTGGCGCACGGGTGAGTAACACGTAGGTGACCTGCCCCGAAGTGGGGGACAACCACTGGAAACGGTGGCTAATACCGCATGTGCTTAACCATTCGGTTGGTTAAGTAAAGCTGAGGCGCTTCGGGAGGGGCCTGCGGTCGATTAGCTAGTTGGTGAGGTAATGGCTCACCAAGGCGATGATCGATAGGGGGCGTGAGAGCGTGACCCCCCACACTGGGACTGAGACACGGCCCAGA
>JAJRXO010000364.1 GCA_024276255.1 Chloroflexota bacterium
GGGCACAAGAACTTCCCCGATGGCGAGGTATTCACCGGTCCCATTGAAGACGCGACCCAGGGCCATGTGCGATTCACCTACCCCGCCGTGTATCAGGGCGTTGAGGTGGAAGATGTACAGCTGTGGTTTGAGGACGGGAAGATCGTCAAAGCCACGGCCGCCAAGGGCGAGGATTTCCTGCGCAGCATGCTTGATCGAGATGAAGGCGCCCGCCGGCTGGGCGAGTTTGCCATTGGCACCAATCCCGGCATCACCCGGTTCACCCGGCATACGCTGTTCGATGAAAAGATCCAGGGCACGGCCCACATGGCCCTGGGGCACTCCATCATCGAATCCGGCGGCGTCAACCAGTCCCAGATCCACTGGGATATGGTGGTCGATCTGCGCCAGGGCGGCCAGATCTTTGCTGATGGTCAATTGATCTACGAAAACGGCGAATTCACCATCGAGTTCTAATCACAGGAGTTTACCATGCCCACAACAGAAGAACGCATGCGCATCCTACAGATGGTATCGGAAGGCAAGATCACGGCTCAGGATGCTGCCAGACTGCTCGAGGCCATGAGTCAGGCTGATCAGCAGCAAAGCGGCAGCCCTCCCGCCCGCTGGCTGCATGTACGTGTGACGGACACCACTGCGGCCAAGACCAAGACCGACATCACCATCCCCATTCACATCGTGCAGATGGGTATCAAGCTGGGTGCGCGTCTGGCGGGAGAACAGCGCCTGAGCAGCTACGATGAGGTGATCCAGGCCCTGCAGAGCGGCCAAACCGGTAAGATATTGGAAGCCGAGGACGTGGAATCCGGGGAGCGCGTCGAGATCTTTGTCGAATAAAGCAACCCAACTCCCACTCCCCCCGTATAACATGTAAGGCATGTCTGTCAGCAACCGGGGCGGCGCCCCCCAGTGCCCCGCGTTTCGCGAAGTTTGCCAACGAACCGAATTCGTTCAGAGCAGGTAATTATGAAAAAACTGATCGTCAAATTACTCGTTAACGCAGTGGCGCTGGGCGCGGCGGCTGCCTTCATCGACGGCATCCGCTATGGCAGCATCACCGACTTGCTGATCGTGGCAGCGCTCTTTGGCATCATCAATGCCGTGCTCAAGCCGATTCTTAAGGTGCTCACCTGCCCCTTCGTGGCGCTCACCCTGGGCATTTTCATCCTCGTCATCAATGCATTCCTGCTTTGGATGACCGGAGAGCTGGCCGCTGGCTTCGGCATCGACTTCACGGTCACATCTTTCGGGGCTGCCTTCTTTGGGGGGCTTATCGTCTCCATTGTCAGCATTCTGCTGAATGTGGTTTTGCCCGAACAATTTAAGAAATAAGCCACACCGCCCCAATCCTCCATGAAAGAAGAAAACAACAAGACATCCCTGCGTCCAATTGACGCACAAATGGTGGCAGCAGCAGCGCAGTTGGCAGGGCTTGAACTGACAGAGGAAGAGCGCGAGTTGATGCTGGAGGGCTTGTCGGAACAGCGACAGCACTACCCCAGCCTGCGCACGCAATCCCTGGCGAATGAACTCCCCCCGGCCCTGCTGTTTCGGCCCGATCTGTTGACGGCGTCAGTGGCAAATGCACCCGAAGCTGGCCCCTGGCAGCCTCCCCCGGCTCCCCCCCGACCCGCCGACCTGCAGGCGCTGGCCTTCTGGCCGTTGAGCAAGCTGGCAGCCCTGCTGCACGCGGGCGAGGTTAGCTCGCTGGAACTTACCGAGATGTATCTGCAGCGCTTGCAGCGCTACGATCCGCTGCTGCATTGCGTGATCACCCTCACGCCCGAGCTGGCGCGCGAGCAGGCCCGGCAGGCTGATGCCGAACTGGCGGCGGGGCACAGCCGGGGACCATTACACGGTATACCCTA
>JAJRXO010000365.1 GCA_024276255.1 Chloroflexota bacterium
TCGAGCAGTTCCACCTCGGACAGGGCAGGGCGCACCACAACCTGACCGTATTCCACAAAGCGGGCTGGCCGCGTGTATTCTTCCAGCACGTCGGTGGGCGAGAAAACCGCTTTGTACTCGAATGGCCAGCGCCGCACCTGCGGCAGACCGCCCACATAGCACAGGTAGCGCTCCACGCGGTCCAGTTTGGTTTCCACATATCCGGCAATCACATTGGACAGGCCGGGCGCCACGCCACAGTCGACGACGGCGGTAACGCCCTTCTCTTTGGCCAACTCATCCAGTAAGAAGGGGTCTTCACCGAAGAAGGAGATATCGACCACGTCTTTGCCGGCCCTGATGATCTGCTCCAGTGTTCTAAAACCCATAAAACCGGGCACCGCACAAACAACCAGCTCGGCGTCGGCAATGAGTGCGGGTATACGTTCTGAATGTCCCAGGTCAGCCTGAATGCCTTTCACCGGCGCTTCAGCTTCCAGTTTGCTCAGGGCTTGCTGGTTGATGTCTATTACGGTGACGTTAAAGTTGCCGTCTTGCGACAGATCCTTGACAATAGCGCTGCCAACAAGGCCTGCACCCAGAACAGTGATTTGCATGACGTTCCTCCAGGAAATGATGGATTAAGGGGGTCTCGGAGTCGGGGAGAAAGGGAGTGTATCCTGGCCCCATTATAGCAACAAAATCCCGCGATGTCGCATTTGTGAGGATCATCTCCGCACCCGTCAATGGTGTAATCCCCCCTCGTCTCGGGTCGTAGTTCATCCACCGTGGAGCCCCCGGCGCCGGTCAGACCGGATGCCGCAGGGCGAGGGAATCATCAAGCACCTTATCCACCCGCCGCGACCAGGCTATTGCAGTCTGACCGCGGCGGGGCAGCGGCTGGATGTCAGGGACCCGTGTCAGTCGGGAGAACAGTCACCTGGGCCGGGCAGAATGCATTGTTGATGCCCACATCGCATTGCAGGATGAAGAGGGCATCCACTACGTTGCAGGCCGAGTCGCCGCTTACGTCGCATTGGTCGACGAAGAGGGTGCTGGCCGGCGGGGGAACTGGCATTCGTCAAGGCCTGCTCCCCTCCGCGCCCGGTCATTTTCGTTGCTTTGTGGTGAAGTCCCACCGGATGCCGATCTCTGGCTGCTACTTTTTGCGAGCTCGATCCCGTCCCGGCAGGCGGATCGTCACCCGCGTTCCCTCGTTGAGCTGAGACCATAATTCGATCTCGCCGTCCATTTCTGTGACCAGGGTTTTCACCATGGCCAGGCCCAGGCCGCTCCCCTGACGATCACGGGCTTTGTCGACGCGGTAGAAGCGATCGAAGACATGGGGCAGATCCTGTTCGGGAATGCCTGTACCCGTATCGCTGACTTCGATAATCAGCCAACCTTTCTTGGCCCCTGCGGTGGCCCTGACCTTGCCCCCGGGATGCGTGTATTTGATGGCATTGTCGATGAGATTGCGCACCACCAGTTCCAGATCGGGGGAGGCCACGCGCACCCAGGGTAGCTCGTCGGCGATCTCTTGCTCGAAATACAGGCCGGCATCGTGGGCAAGGGGGGCCATGGTCTGCATCACCCGCTGCAAACAGGGTCGGGGATCGATATAGGGTAGTTTGTCGGCTGTAGCCTGGCTCTGCA
>JAJRXO010000366.1 GCA_024276255.1 Chloroflexota bacterium
AGATTACTCAAGGCCGCGGGCAGGTTCAGGCGTTCGAACAGCACCACGAGATTGGAGCTGGAATCGGGCAACAAAAGAAAAAAAGCAGCGATACCCAGCGCCACAAGGGCTTCGGCCAGGAAGAGAAGCGCCATGGCACTGATGATTTTGCTGCGAGTCGAGGGTACGTTCATGGTGGCTTTGCGATAGCAAGGCATTCCGTAATCGAATGCCTTGCGGGGAAATCGCTTTGCAGTCGTGAGGAGCATTGAGAGAAAGACAAAAGCCAGCGATAAGGCGGAGATATACCCCAGACGACCGTAATCGCCCTGAAGTTCCCGCCATGCCAGGGGGACAAACGGCTTTTGAAACAGTCACAATGCACAGCGATTATCGCATCAGGCTTTGCTGCTTGTCAAAATGGCGAGCAGGGGGTAAAGGCAAAACAGCCCCCGTATCGCTGACCGATCGTTGTCCGGGCCATAAAAATGCGACGCCCGGGGGGGCGTCGCACAATGGCATGGGGAAGTGTGCGCGCTACCGGGTGGCGAAGATGTCGATCATCAATTTGGGATCGCCGAGGGGATAGAGGATGGGGCAGGTGGCGCCGTGATCGATGTATTCCTGCACCTTGGCCTTGACTTCCTCGGGCGAACCGCTGGCGGTAATGCGCTGAACCAGATCGTCGGGCACCAGGGGCATGGCCTTTTGGATCTGCTCTTTGGTGGCGGGCCAGCCCAGAATGGACTGGATCTCATGCACGACTTCGTCGCTGACCCCGCTGGCTTTGGCGATGTGCGGCTGCTGGGCCAGATACTGGGTGAGCAGGCCGCGGGCGCCATCGAGAGCCTTCCGCCGATCCATATCCACCGAGCAGACAATCAACTGCGGTCGATCGATATCATCGATGCTGCGGCCGGCCTTTTCGACGCCGGCCCGTAAATGTGCCATGGCCACGTCATTGTACTCGGGCGGCACACAATAGTTCAGCACGACACCGTCAGCAATCTCCCCGGCCAGCTCCATCATCTTGGGGCCGGTGGCGCCGATGTAAATGGGCACATTGCGCGGCTCGCGGCGGCCATGCACCACATCCAACACGATGCCGTCAACATGATGGAATTCGCCATGAAAGGTGACGGGCTCCAGAGCCAGGAGTTTTTTCATCACGATAATGGTCTCGCGCATGGCCTTGAGCGGCTTGCGGCGGTGGATGCCCACGTTGCGGGCCAGGGGATCCCACCAGGCGCCAATGCCACAGATAATACGGTTGGGCGCCAGATCATCGAGGGTGAGATAGGTGGCAGCCAGCAGGCCGATGTTACGGGTCCAATTATTAATCACACCGCTGCCGATCTTGATCCTATCGGTGACTGCGGCGTAGGCCGCCATGGGGACAATGGCATCGCGTACCAGCCGCGATTCGGCCTGCCACACTGCTTCGAAGCCGCGGGCTTCGGCATACTGGGCCAGCTCCATCCCCAGACGGATCGGATGTGCGTCTTGCAAGTATAAGGCAACTCGTTCCACTATGAACTCCTTTGGGAATCGTTGATGACTTGGGGTATATGGGACACCGTAAGGCATCCGCTTTGCTCCCCCATTCTAGCCGTTCTTCCAGGTGGGGTCAAGCATCCTGCCAGAGCGAGAATCACCAAAAACCGACCCCAACCACAACGCAAAGCGCCCTGCCCCAATAGAGGCAAGGCGCTTACGAGAGGAGGAGGAAAGAGGGAGGATTCTCGGGCGTTAATTCACCGACACCTGCACGGCTTCGCGCAGTTTCTGCAGAATCAGAGGTTCGGGGGCTGCGCCCTCCTGGTGTACGACTTCGTTGATGACGGTGCGGGGCACGCCGTAGACGTTGTACTTGTTTGCCAGCTCGCTGAACTCCATCGACTCGATCATGTCGGCGCGCACGCGGGGGCTGGCAAATGCCAGATGGTGGGCCAGCATCACGGCACGGGGACAGTGCGGGCAGGTGGGGGTCACAAAGACCTGAATATGCACGTCCTGATCCAGCTCGTTCAGAAAGTCAAGCGTCTGTTGGGTGAGCTGCACATTGTTGCTGCCCACAGTAGGGATCGAGTCGAGCAAAGACATGAACTCATAACCACTGGGAATGCCATAAAAACGAATGCCGTAATCTGTGTCGCCGTTTTCGCTGCCGCCATCTGCCAGGACGGCAATCGCCGGTGCCTTGTCCAGATTGTAGGCGCTGATCTCCGGGGCGTTGAGATCATAGGTCTCAACCGTCACCAAATCGGAGAGTTCGGCCAGTTCACTGACCAACTGCACGACTTCGTTGCAATACATGCAGTCTTGCTGGCTGGTGGCAACCACGAGTTTGACTGGGTTTTGTACATACGTAGCGAATTGTTCGGCTACGGCTTTGGCGTCTTCGGGATTTAACAGGGCCATTTTTGGAAGGTCTCCTAACTGATAATTGACTGATGTTTCAGCCCTGGTAGGCTGAATTGAAATGGGGTGCTCTTTGTCAAGCTGAGGGTTAGATGAAAGCGCAGGCGCTGGGGTTACATCAATAAACATCCAGATGCGCTACATCTCCCTTTACTTACTCTCCTCACATTGAAAGGTAATCAATGCCTGTGCTACAATCAATCAG
>JAJRXO010000367.1 GCA_024276255.1 Chloroflexota bacterium
CCAGGAGGAAATCCGTAACGAAATCCGTCGCTCCCTGCGGCCGGAGATGTTCAAGGAGGAATACGGGAATGTATACGAGGGTAACGAGACCTGGAATCAGATCCCCATCCCCGCGGGCGACTTGTATGAATGGCGTGAAGATAGCACCTATGTCAAAGAACCTCCCTTCTTCCTGGGCCTGACCACCGAAACGCCCACGATACAGCCCATCACCGGAGCCAGGGTGCTCGCCTTATTGGGGGATACCGTTACCACCGATCATATCTCCCCTGCCGGCTCCATTGCCCCCGACAGCCCGGCTGCTCGCTACCTGCTGGCGCATGGCGTCGAACGGCGGGACTGGAACAGCTATGGCAGTCGCCGCGGCAATCACGAGGTGATGATGCGCGGCACCTTTGCCAACATTCGTATCCGCAACCGTCTGGTGCCCGGGCTCGAGGGAGGCTACACGCTGTATCAGCCTACGGGCGAGCAGATGAGCATCTTCGATGCCGCTATGAAATATCAGGCGGATGGCACGCCGCTGATCGTCATTGCCGGCCGGGAATACGGTACCGGCTCCAGTCGCGACTGGGCCGCCAAGGGCCCGCAACTGCAGGGCGTGAAGGCCGTCATCGCCCAGAGCTATGAGCGCATTCATCGCTCCAATCTCGTGGGTATGGGCATTCTACCCTTGCAGTTTCTGCCCGGCGAAAGCGCCGAAAGCCTGGGCCTGACCGGCTTCGAGACTTATGATATCATTGGCCTGGACGATGATATGCAGCCCGGGCAGCAGTACACTGTGCGGGCGCAGACTGCTGACGGTAAAGTGACCGAATTCCAGGTGATCAGCCGCATCGACACACCGGTGGAAGTGGAATACTACAAAAATGGTGGTATTCTGCACACCGTGCTGCGCCGGATGGCCAGAACGAGCTGACACTGACCTGGGGATTGACACCAACCAGGTCAACAAGCCCGGGCGTTCATCTGAGCCCCGGGCTTTGCTATCTAATCGCATGCAGTTACTCGGAGTAAAGGCTGAGCCTTTTCTCCACATACCCCTTTTTACGTCGTCGATCTTCGCGCCTCACACGCCCCGATAAACCCCATTAGCCGAGGAGGACCGCTGCCATGGAAGCTCCAATCTTGGAACATGTGTTGGTGCAATTACGCAATGCCCTGGAACGCGATGATTTAGTGGGTGCCGCCAATATCATCGAGGCGCTGCGTCCGGCCGATCAGGCCGATCTGTTCAACGAGCTGGACGAAGAACAGCAACGGATATTACTGGCAGAGATAGCGCCCGAAGATTCGGCCGACATCCTGGAAGAGCTGGACGACGAAACCGTCGCCGACCTGATTGCCGAGATGTCGGACGACACCCTGCTCCCCATCATGGATGAGATGGAGCCGGACGAGGCGGCTGACCTGCTGGGCGACATGGAGCCGGCGCGGGCGCGCGTGTTGCTCTCGCGCCTGGAAGATCCGGACGAGGTGCGCCCCCTGCTCCTGCACCCTGATGAGACCGCCGGTGGCTTGATGACCACCGAGTTCCTCGCCCTGCGTCGCCGCATGACCGCAGGCGAAGCCATCGAGGCGATCCGGCGCTGGCAGCCTTCGGAAGAGACTATCTATTATCTGTTCGTGGTGGATCAGCATGGCCGGCTCAGTGGGGTGGTCAATTTGCGGCAACTGATCGTGGCTGACCCCAACACCCTGATCATGGACATCATGGATCCAGAGGTGATCTCTGTGCGGGCGGGCGTGGATCAGGAAGAGGCGGCGCACATCATGAAACGTTATGATCTAATCGCCCTGCCCGTGGTGGATCCCAAC
>JAJRXO010000368.1 GCA_024276255.1 Chloroflexota bacterium
ACTGATGGATTGGCCAAAGATCAGGGCCACGCTGCCCTGGCGCAGCATGGTGACGGCCAATTCACCCCAACTCACAGCCTGGCGCCATGACGGCACCGGCGGATGCAGCGCCTGTCGCAGAGCGATGGGCAGCCAGGGCGCGTACAGCAACAACGCTCCCGCCTGTGCTAGCAGCCATGTCGCCAATGATCGCCATCGCTTTTTCCTCCACAGCCAGACCAGCACGAAAAGGTTCAGGGCCAGCAAGGCAAAAGCGCTGTAATACAACGTCCACATGGCCAGCGCCGCCAGCAGGCTGTAAAGCACGAGTCGTCGTCGCGGATCGTGCTGGGGTTGTTGCAAATAATGCCAGATCTGCCATACGATGCCTGTGAGCAGCACGGCCCCCAGTGTGTACATGCGCACTTCCTGGGCATACCAGATGGCAAAGGGGCTCACGGCATAGAGAAGGGCTGCCAGCACGCCCACGGCGGGGCCAAACATGCGCCGTCCCAATTGCGCCAGCAGGGGAATGAGAGCCATTCCCCACGTTAATGAGAAAAAGGCCAGGCTGAATTCACTGCGACCGGCCATCTGCATCCAGAAATGCAGCAGGGCATAGTAAAGCGGGGGGTGAATATCGCGGGCCGTGTGCGCCCACATAGCGGCCAGGGGCTTGCTGGCCAGCAGGGCGCTCACCGTTTCATCGTACCACAGGCTGTCTGCACCCAGATGCAGCAACCGCAGTGCAAACGCCAGCATGACGATCGCCAGCAGGAGCAGACGCTGGGGGCTTGAGAATGGGCGGGGACGATCGGTCGTCATTGCTTCTCACACAGGTCGATGAGGGCGTCCTTCAAAAAAGCCGATGCAGTCCTCAATCGAGTTGGAGCCAGCGATAGCCATGTGGCGGCAGGGTAATGCGACCGGGTGACCAATGCACATTCATCAGCAGATCGTGGGCGCCGGGAATGTCGACGCTCACCCCTTGATCGCTGAGATTATGCAGGCACAAAAGCTGCTCCTTGCCATATTCGCGGCGGAAGGCCAGCAATGCCCGATTGGGATGGTGCACGAAGGTAAGATCACCCAATGCCAGGGCCGGATGTTCCTTGTACACGGCAATCGCCTTGCGCATCCATCCCAGCAACGAGGTGGGATTGGTAAACTGACGGGCCACGTTCACACGTTGATACCCGAAAACAGGATCATCGATGACCGGCGAATACAGCTTGTCGGCACTGGAGAAACCGGCATTGGGGCTGTCATCCCATTGCATGGGGGTGCGCACGCCATTACGATCGGGCAGCCAGATGTTGTCGCCCATGCCGATTTCGTCGCCGTAGTAGATGATGGGGCTGCCTGGTAGCGTGAATAACAGGCTGTTCAGGAGTTCGATACGCCGCCGGTCATTGTCGAGCAGGGGGGCCAGGCGTCGCCGGATGCCCAGATTCAGGCGCATGCGTGGATCCGGCGCGTATTGCTCCCACATCCACTGACGCTCGGCTTCGGTCACCATCTCCAGCGTCAGCTCGTCGTGGTTGCGCAGGAAGGTACACCACTGACAATTGAAGGGAATATCGGGTGTGCTCTTGAGAATATCGATGATGGGGGTGCGATCCTCGCGCTTCAGCGCCATGTACAGCCGCGGCATCAGCGGGAAGTGGAAGCCCATGTGGAATTCGTCTCCCGGCACTGTATTATCGTTCATGTCGCCGCCCAGATAGCGCCGCACATCTTCCGGCCACTGATTGGCCTCACATAACAGGATAGCGTGCGGATATTCTGCGTCCATCATGGCCCGTAGCCGCTTGAGGAAGGCGTGGGTTTCGGGCAGGTTTTCGCAATTGGTGCCCTCCCGCTCGAACAGGTAGGGCACTGCATCCGCGCGAAAGCCATCCAGGCCCATGTCCAGCCAATAGCGGGCGATGTTGAATATCTCTTCCTGCACCGCCGGGTTGTCGAAATTGAGATCAGGCTGCTGGCTGTAAAAGCGATGCCAGTAATACTGCCCCCGCACCTCATCCCAGGCCCAATTCGAGCTCTCGGTATCCAGGAAAATGATGCGGGCATCCTGATAGAGCGAATCGCTGTCGCTCCACACATAATAATCGCTGTAGGGCTCTTCCCGGCGCCGCGAGGCCTGAAACCAGGGATGCTGATCGGATGTGTGATTCATGATCAGATCGGCGATCACGCGGATGCCGCGAGCATGGGCCTCTGTGATCA
>JAJRXO010000369.1 GCA_024276255.1 Chloroflexota bacterium
CGGGCCCGCATCTCCATCCAGTGGCCAAACAGCACGAAGGTGACCAGCATGGCCGCAGCTTCATAAAACACTTCGCCTTTGAATAGAAACGTCCCGGCCAGACTGAAGATATAACCCGCCAGCACACTGATGCTGACCAGCACGGCCATGTTGAGCACGCCGTTTTTCAGGGCGCGATACGCGCCAATGAAGAAGGGCCAACCACCGTAGAGCACCACCGGGGTTGCCAACAGAAAGGCGACGAAGTCGGGGCTCACACCAAAGGGCGTAGGTAGTTCGAACTCGAAGAGCCGGTAGAAGAGCGGCGAGAACAGGAAGACGGGAATGGTGAGGATAAAGGCGACGAAGAAGCGATTACGCATGTCTTTCACCATGTCTTCCATGCCCATGCCCATGCCGTGGCCCATCTCATGGGCCATGGCCTTCTCTTCGCCGGCCATCTCGTGGCCGGCATGTTCATCCGTGGCCGGCATGGCCGCGTGCTCTGCATGGTCCATGGCCGGCGCCGCCGGCATGGCGTGGCCGGCATGGGCGGCGGCAGCTCCTGCGGGATCATCGATTTTGCAAACATGCTCGGGTAGCGATTCGCCCGTGCAATGGTAGCCGCATTCGCCCACCAGGGCCTTGATCTCGGTCAGGCTGATGAGCGATTCGTCGTAGTGCACCGAGGCGGTGCAGTTGAGATAGTTTGCGTCCACGTGATGGATGCCGGGGTGCTGGAGCAATTGTTTCTCCACCCCTCCAGCGTCCCCCACCGAGAGCATACCATGGACACAGATAATGACTTCTTTCATGGAAATAACCTCCTGGAGTTATTGATCGATTGAGTATAGACACGGATAAAGAAATTGGGGCACGGCTCAAATCAGGCTAAGTTCGTCATATGTTGTTCGGGCTTTCGCTGTTCATGAAGGCTGTTCCATGAAGGATCCATTGCTCACCCAGGCCGGGAATGGCGGTGTTCCACTTCAGCTGTTGGTGGATGGCGTCCCTGAGGGCCTGCGAGGCAGTTGTCTCACCGTGGACGATAAATGTCCGCGAGGGAGGGCGTTGGAAAGTAGCCAGCCAGCGCAGGAGTTCATCCTCATCCGCATGGCCGCTGAGGGCATCCACGCGGGCAATGCGGGCGCGCACGGGGATGTATTCGCCGTGAATCTTGATCGTTTCCGCACCCTCCAGCAACAGCCGCCCGCGGCTACCCTCGGCCTGATAGCCTACGAAGAGAACAACATTGCGTTCATCGGGCAGTCGCCATTTCAGATGATGCAGGATGCGTCCTCCGGTGCACATGCCGCTGGCCGAGATCACGATTGCCGGACCGGACATGCGGTTGAGCTGTTTTGATTCCTCGACACTGGTCACAAAGTGGGTCGAGCTGCAGCGCAGGGGGCACTGGCGCTCATCCATCAGCAGGTTGATATCCAGGTTATGATCGTCTCCAAACCGACAGTAGAGATGACTGGCTTCCACCGCCATCGGGCTGTCGATAAAGACGGGCAGATCAGAGATACGACCCTGATCTTGCAGACGGCGGATGTGGTAGAGCACTTGCTGGGTACGTCCGACCGCGAAGGCGGGGATCAGCAGGATGCCCTTGCGGGCGGTGACCCACTGGATCTGGGTTTCCAAGACGTCCTTGATGGGCGTTTCCTCGTGCCGCCGTCCGCCATAGGTCGACTCGAGGATCAGATAATCGGCCTGCCATCCCGGGTGAGGGTCGGCCATCACCTCCTGGCCATAACGCCCCAGGTCGCCGGAGAAGACGATGATGGAGCCCCCATTGAAGGTGGGGATTTCCACCTGTAGCCAGGATGACCCCAGAATATGACCGGCCGGCCACCATGTCACGACCAGTTGATCCAGTTTCAGGGGGTGTCGGAACCTGACCGGGCGCAGGAGGGGCAGGGTTTGTTCCACATCGCGGCGCGTGTAGAGCGGGAGGGCCGGCTTGTGGCGACTGAATCCTTTCTTATTGGCGTAGAGTGCATCCTGTTCTTGCAGATGAGCGGAATCGGGGAGCAGGATTTCCAGCAGGGAACAGGTGGCATCCGTCGCGTAGACCGGCCCGTGGAATCCCTCACGCACCAACCGCGGCAGGTAACCGATGTGATCAATGTGGGCGTGCGTAATGAGAACAGCGTCGATCTGATGCGGGGGAAAGGGGAACGGATCCCAGTTTTTCTGCCTGAGTTGTCGTCCCCCTTGAAATAACCCGCAGTCAATCAGATAGTGCTTCCCATCAATTTGCAGGAGGTGGCGGGAACCGGTGACGGTTCCCGCTGCTCCGAGGAAGGATAGGTTGGGGTCCATGTGGCTTTCATCCTGGGAATGTTATTCCTCCACGATGAGCTTGCCGTGCAGCATCCCCATCTGGCACTGGAAGTCGTATTCGCCTGCTTTTTCAGGTGTGAACTCGATGGTCACCGTCTCGCCGGTTGGCAGCTTGGCGCTCTTGCCGAAATCCGGGAAGAGTACCATCTCGGAACAGGAGGCGGTCTCCTGGCGAGTGAAGTTCAGGCGTACCGGCTGCCCGGCTTTGACAACCAGCACGTCGGGGTTGTAGCCGCCCTTGACGATGATGTTGGTCTCCTGAACACCGCTGGCGGCGGCCACGCGCACCCCTTCCTTTTTCGACAGGAAGAAGTACCAGACTACAAGGATGGAAAGCGCCACGGCGCCGATGAGTACGCTGATTTGTGCAATTGTCATGATGTTTATCTCCTGGGGAGCGATGCCCTTTGCAGAGGGCGCCGCTCCCACTAGATGTGTTATTCTGCCGATATAGTCGGTTTGAAGCCCCGCAGGCGCAGGGCGTTGGTGATTACAGTCACGCTACTGAGCGCCATGGCGGCGCTGGCGATGATGGGGCTGAGCAGGATGCCGAAGAACGGATACAACAGCCCGGCCGCGATGGGGACGCCCAACGTGTTGTAGATGAAGCTGCCGAACAGGTTCTGCTTGATGTTGCGCATGGTGGACTTGCTCAAATCGATGGCAATGGCGACGCCTTTCAAGCTGCCCTTGATCAGGGTGATGTCAGAGGCTTCGATGGCGACATCGGTGCCGGTGCCGATGGCCAGGCCCACGTCGGCCTGCGCCAGCGCCGGAGCATCATTGATGCCGTCTCCGACCATGGCTACAACCTTGCCTTCCCGTTGCAGCATCTTGATGTTGTTGGCCTTGTCTTCAGGCAGCACCTCGGCCAGCACGCGGTCGACGCCGACCTGGCGGGCGATGGCGTCAGCGGTACGACGATTGTCGCCGGTGATCATCACCACTTCCAGGCCCAGTTTCTTGAGATGGGCGATCGCCGCGCGGCTGTCTTCCTTGACGGTGTCAGCCACGGCCACAATGCCAACGGCCTCACCATCGACTGCCACGTACATGGGCGTTTTGCCTTCATCGGCCAGCCGTTGGGCTTGGGCCTGCAGGCCATCCAGCCTGGCGCCGATCTGTTCCATCAATTTGAGGTTGCCCAATGCCAGGGTGCGACCCTCGACAACGGCTGTGACGCCGTGGCCAGGAATGGCCTCGAAGTCTTCGGGTGTGGTCAGGTTCAGTTCTTTATCCTTGGCGCTGCGCACGATGGCTTCGGCCAGAGGATGTTCGCTGACCGTCTCCACCGAAGCTGCCAGGCGCAGCAGATCGGTTTCGGGCAGTTTGCCGTTGGCCACTACGTCGGTCAATTCGGGTTTGCCCTTGGTGATGGTGCCGGTTTTATCCAGGACAATGGTGTCCAGCTTGTGCGCCGTTTCCAGCGCTTCCGCCGAACGGATGAGGATGCCGTTTTCGGCGCCCTTGCCGGTGCCGACCATGATTGAGGTCGGTGTGGCCAGCCCCAGTGCGCAGGGGCAGGCGATGATCAGCACGGTAACGGCCGTGACCAGAGCGTGCAACAGTTGCGGGTCCGGGCCAAAGATGAACCAGATTGCAAAGCTCCAGATGGCGATCAGGATCACCACGGGCACAAAATAACCTGAGATCACATCAGCCAGACGCTGGATGGGGGCTTTGGTGCCCTGAGCCTCCTGCACCAACTGGATGATCTGGCTCAAGGCGGTGTCTTTGCCGACCTTGGTAGCCCGAAAACGGAACGATCCGGTTTTGTTGATGGTGGCGCCGATCACGTCATCGCCCGGTTCTTTTCTGACCGGGATCGATTCACC
>JAJRXO010000370.1 GCA_024276255.1 Chloroflexota bacterium
GCCACATAATCTCTCATTGAACCAAGCCGAACAGCAAGCCCTGCTCCTTTGGAGATTAAAGCGTGAAATTCGTCTTTTGCTAGGATACAACCAAGCAGATATCTCTGTCAATCTCGGGATTGATGGGGGAGGCTGTATCAGTTTAGTCGGTGAAGAGTAGGAAAAGCCAAAGGCCCGTCTCCTGAAGGTAAAGCATCCAAAGAGGAATCCTTCAGGAGGCAGGCCAATGGCAGAAAGCATTGTGGCACTTTCTGGAGGATTTTCAGCAGACCAGGCGCAAGCCTGGGAGGAGTACAGGTATCAACAGTAGAGGGGAAGCGTAAGCGACGGGTGATGACGCGATTTGGCGGGGTGCGGGTGCGGAGGCGATTGTATAAAGATGAGGAAGGGAAAGCGCTTCCTGCTGGATGAGTACCTGCACTTACCACCACGGTAGCTGGCGACGCCTACCGTGCAAGAGGAGGTCGTGAAGCTGTCAACGGAGATAGGGGTTGAAAAGACGGGGAAAGTGCTGGAATCCCTGACAGGCGGCGTCTTGAGCAAGATGGCCGTGTAGTGGCTCTTGCAACAGGTGGGAGAAGCGGCTTTGGCTGTGGCGGAGGAAGAAGGAGAAGCGATGTATAAGCATGGTCAGCCGCCCAGGATAGAGGGGAGCCGCCAGGTGGAACGATTATTCGTGGAAGGTGACGGGGTTTGGGTGCGCTTGCAAAGGGCGAATGAATCGTGGATGGAGTAAGGGAGCGATGGGGGCCAATTGCGGGCGGCCTCCTGGCTGACAGCACATCCAGCTTATCGCCGGCCAACGGCTTTTTCTATGCCTCGCCAATTCAATTGTTACACTCTCCCATTTGTCAGGCGCACTTGACAACGCTATCAGCACGGTTGTATCCTAAGGCCAGGACGAATTGTGTATGTTGATCCCCATGGGAGCAGGGTCGGCTGTCCCACTTAGTTCAACCTGGGATGATGTGGCAGCTCTCTCTACTTTTCAAGGTTGGGGCTCATGTTTGTTGCGGCGCAAACCGGCGCCGGTCGTGCGATGGCTGCGCTGCACGAATTGTCACTTCGGGATACCAGGTTGGCTGCTCATGTATTTCCACTACGTGCCCTATCTCTGGTTTTTGCTGGCGTCGACAGTCATCACCACGGTGCTGGCCGTCTTTGCCTGGCGACATCGCGCCGTGGCGGGCGCATCCCCCTTCGCTATCCTGATGTTCCTGGCTGCCCTGTGGGCGCTGGCCAACGGCCTGGAGATGGCCGGTACAGATCTGCCCACTAAGCTCTTCTGGGCCAACGTGCAGTATCTGTCCTACGTGGTCATCCCCGTGGCCTGGCTGGCCCTGGCTTTGCAGATCGGTCACCAGGCTGAGTGGCTGAACCGCCACAACCTGGCCCTGTTGCTGATTGTGCCGATGGTGATCATCGTCCTGGTCTGGAGCGACAGTCTCCACGGCCTGATGCGGCGCAACGTCTATCTGGACACCGCCGGCCCATTTCCTGTGATCAGCAAGACCCCAGGCCCATGGTTCTGGGTTAATGTCGCCTACGGCTATGCCTTGCTCATGGCTACGCTCTTTCTGCTACTCAGAATCATGTGGCGAGCGCCATCCCTCTATCGCAGACAGGCTTTTACGGTCATGGTTAGCCTGCTTCTACCGCTGACGTCGAGCGCTTTGTACAATTTCGGCCTCAGCCCAGTCCCTCGGCACGACATATCACCGGCTGTTTTTGCCCTATCCGGCCTCATCGTGGCCTGGGGACTGTTTCGCTTCCGCCTCTTCGACATCATGCCCGTGGCCCGGGCCCAGGTTGTCGAGGGCATGGAACACGGGCTGATCGTGCTGGACGGTCAGGATCGAGTGGTAGACATCAACCCGGCTGCCCGTCGCCTGCTGGGCCCGAAGATCACCGACCAGGCTCTCGGGCAGGCGGCGGCGGACGCGTTTGCCTCCTGGCCCGAGCTGGCAGAACTGGTGGCTGATCCGGCCGTCAACCGTTCCGAGTTCAGCATTGGGATGGCCTCGGCCGGCTCGACTCCCTACCGAACTCTCAGCTTCCGAATCTCGTCCCTGACCAACTGGCGCCATCGTCATCTTGGCCGCGTGATCATTCTCAACGATATCACCCGGCGTAAAGCGACCGAGGCTCGCCTGGCCCAACAGCAGCAGGCTCTGGCCGTGCTGGAGGAGCGGGAGCGGCTGGCGCGAGAGCTTCATGACAGCCTCGGTCAGGTACTGGGCTTTGTCAACGTACAGGCGCAGGCTACGGGCGCCCTCCTGGCCCAAGGTCAAATCGAGCAAGCTAACACATGTTTATCACGCCTGGCCGAGGTCGCCACCAACGCCCAGGCCGATGTGCGCGAGTATATCGCTGCCACCCGTGCGGCCACGGCCAGCGCTGATGGTGTCCTGCCGGCATTGGAAAGCCTTTTGCAGCAGTTTCGCCTGAGATGCGGCATCGAAACAACCTTTATTCTCCAGGACAGTGAAAAGACGTTGGTTTTTTCGCCGGCTGTGGAAGTCCAGCTTTTGCGCATCGTCCAGGAAGCGTTGAGCAACATTCGTAAGCATGCACGCGCTCACCATGTGCAGGTTTTCATCACCAACCAGGGCGATCATGCCGAGGTTTCGCTGGTGGATGACGGATGTGGCTTCGATCCTACCAGTCACACTGCGCAGGGCGCAGGTCACTTCGGTTTGGCAATCATGGCCGAACGAGCCCAGTCAGTGGATGGTCGGGTCGAAGTACGGTCGAGCCCTGATCAGGGCACACGCGTAACGGTGTGTATGCCTCTGGCCGCAGAAAAACACGTGGTCGACCACCATACGGAGATATGAAATGCGCGTTCTGCTGGTCGACGATCACGGCCTCTTCCTGGAAGGCATGCGCAATCTGCTATTGGCTCATCATATCGAGGTGGTCGGCACTGCCCGGAACGGCGTCGAAGCCCTGCAACAGGCACGGCGCCTCCGGCCCGACCTTATCCTCATGGACATCGAGATGCCCGACTGTGACGGGTTGACCGCTACCCGACTCATCAAGGCCGAGCTGCCCCAGGTGCAGATCGTCATGCTGACCATGCACGAAGAAGACGAGAAGTTGTTTCAGGCAATTAAATGTGGGGCCAGGGGCTATCTCCTGAAGGATATGATCGCCC
>JAJRXO010000371.1 GCA_024276255.1 Chloroflexota bacterium
ACATCCTTGAGTACCTGCACGCCACCGAAGGCCATGGAGATAAGTTTCGTCTGTAAAAGGGGAGCGTTTTCCGTCACATTGATCACCACCTGGAGAAAAGGGCGTGTCAGGATTCATCCTGCATTTCAGTTCGCCACTTTGGGATTCTATCTGAACTCGAGCTGTTCGAAGAGGGCCGCCAGTGGCTCGATGTCGCCATCAATCGCCATGGCCCTGCAGGGAGACCCGTCTCGACCGCGGATACGTAATGGCAACGCAATGAGGATAACCTCGCTGCCAAGCAATCGATCCAGGCCGCACAGCCCTTCGATGATCAGCACCTCTGCATCGGCGTTGAGCAGGGAATGATGAGAATCGATATAATTCGCCGGGTAGGTTGTAGGGGTGTCGAGCGCGATACAGGCCACACCCTGTTCGGCCAGCCAGGTGGTCAGCTCGACAGTCAGGTATGGTTGTCCGCCGAAGTAGTCTGGGGCTGGCAGGACCTTGTCCCAACCAGTATTGAAGATCAGCCTGCTTCCCGGGCCCACCTTGTCTTTGTATGGTTCAAAATCGACAAGGTCAATGGCCTCTCTGGCCTTTTTATGGCGAAAATCCAGCACATGAGCCAGGCCAAGACCTTTGCGCACATCCAGATTCTCCACCGTTCGCCCGTTGTCAAAGAAATGATAGGGCGCGTCCAGGTGGGTGCCGTAGTGAGCGCTCATGATGATCTCTGTCATGTTATAACTGAGATCTGCGATGGTCAGATGAGCCTTGATATGTGTCTTGGGGTCGGGGCTGAAGGTCGGCGCGCCGTCGTAAATGTCTTGCGAAAGATCAACCAATCGTAACATCATTCATCTCCTTTTAGTCGAGATGGAAGTACTCTTCCAGCTCAACCATGCTCTGATCAACGAGTTGGCCGCCCAGGTTTTCAAAATAGGGCTCCATGAATGCATTCCAGCGGGGATTCACTTCTTCCTGGGCGATCTTGTCAAGTGCAGTCTGGAAATCGACTGGTGTTTCGAAGTACCCGAAGATCAGGCCGTCGTCGCGTATGAACAGGGTGTAATTATGCCAGCCGGCCCGTTTCAAGGCATCCTGCATTTCCGGCCAGACGTTCTCATGGTGTTTCTTGTATTCCTCCATCATCGATTCTTTTACCTTGAGCAAAAAGCCAACTCGTTTCATGCTTTTCTCCTTTGAGGATAGAAATCAACCGCCTTGATAGCGATTATTCAGAACCGGCGAAGCTGGAAGCCTCTCCTAACCCTTCCGGTCCCATGGCCTGGTAGCCGCCGTCGATGGGGAGGTCGGTGCCAGTGATGAAAGAGGCGTCATCGCTCAGTAAGAAGAGGGTGGGCCCTGCGCACTCGACCGGTTCGCCACAGCGGCGCAACATGTGGAATTTGCCCCAGATGGGATCCCATTTTTCCCGACCGCCGCCGCTCATCTTGGCCGCCTTGTACACTTCGCGAGTCCATATCCAGCCCGGACTGACGCTATTGACGCGAATGTTGAAGGGAGCCAGGTCCAGAGCCATACACTTGGTCAGGGTGTTGACAGCGCCCTTGGCAGCATTATAGGTCCAGCGATTCGGCTGGGCGATAAAGGCAGAGATGCTGGACATGTTGACCACAGCGCCACCGCCCTGGGCTTTCATCGGTTCCACGCAGTACTTGACCATGGAGGAATAGCCAACCGGCCCGACCATAAAAATCCGTTCCCAATCTTCTCGGGTGGCATCCACCCCCTTGGCAACGAAGGAAAATGCGTTGTTGACCAGGTAGTTGACCTTGCCCCATTTGGCAACAGTGGCATCAACAACCTCTTTACAGAAAGCGTCGTCACTCATATCGCCCCGTAAAAAGAGAACATCCCAGCCGTTGGCCTGCATTTCCATCTGTGTCGCTTCCCCGGCGTTGCTAATGCCGGTGAATGCCACAGCGCAGCCTTCTTTGCACAGTTCTTCTACAATCGAACGGCCGATGCCGTTTGATCCACCGGTGACAATAGCGACCTTATCCTTGAAGCGGTCGGCAACTGGTGTTCTTGTTATCATTGTCTTTCTCCTTTTCGTATTGTTAGCGGATTGATCGATGAGTTTGCTGTCAAACCATCAGCAAGCCGCCGTTTACACTCAGCGTCTGGCCGGTGATGAACCCGGCCTCGTCCGAGGCCAGAAAGCGTACGGCCGCGGCAATATCAGCCGGATGTCCCAGGCGCCCGGCTGGCGTCTTGCTGATAATGTGATCGATGACCGCCGGTTCCCAGTTCCGGGTCATCTCAGACTCGGTCGTACCGGGTGAAACGGCGTTAACCTGCACATGAGGTGCAAGGATTCGCGCTAGTGCCTTTGTAAGGCCAATCAGACCGGCTTTGGAAGCAGAATAATGTACACCTACAGCCAATCCTCCCATCTGACCGGCACTGGAAGCAATGTTGATGATCTTGCCGGATTGGTGCTGACGCATCGAAGGAATGACAGCCTGGCTGAACAAAAACGCTCCTTTCAAATTGACATCCAGAACGCGATCCCATTCCTCTACGGTAATCTCCTCCACAGAAGTGAGTGGACAGATGCCGGCGTTGTTAACCAAAATGTCTATTCGCTGCCAGGCTGCAAGGGTTTGGTCGATCACTTTCCGGACCTGGTTCACATCGCCAACATCGGCTGCCAGGCCCATGGCAGCGAACCCTTTATCGCGCAGCCGGCCGGCGGCCTGCCTGACCAGCGCACCGTCGATGTCAACCAGGACCACGGATGCCCCGGCCGCGGCCAGCGTGCGGCCAATCTCGAGGCCGATACCCCGGCCGGCGCCGGTGACGATGGCAGTCTTGTGACTCAGCATTTCTCTATCATCCATAGATATGGGTTTTCGATGAACTGTTTGATTCGTTGCAAAAACCTCGCGGCCGGCGCCCCATCGACCAGGCGGTGATCGAATGTCAGGCTCAGCGGCAGCACTGTTTCCACGCTGGGATGTCCGTCGACAGGGAGTATCTTTTTCTTCAACTGGCCGATGCCCAAGACAGCGCATTCCGGCAGATTGATGATGGGTGTAAAAAAGTCGATCTCGTATTTACCCAGGTTGGTCAGGGTGAATGTGCCGCCCTGGAGTTCATCGGGGGCGGCCTTGCCTGCAGCAGCACGCGGCAGCAGGTCATCCATCGCCAGACCAAGCTCTCGCAGCGTTTTTGTGTTCACATCGTTGATGACCGGTACGACTAGTCCTCGTTCGGTATCAACCGCTATTCCCATGTTCACCGTCGGATGATAAACGATCTCGTCGCCCTCGATCGAGGCATTCAGCGCCGGATATTCTGTTAACGCTTGCGCTGTTAATTTGACCAGCAGAGCATTGTAGCTGGGGACATATGGCAGCGATGGATCTGCCTTCATCTGCGTGCGAATCTTGACCAGTTCACTGGCAACGGCTTCAGTGCAGAGCGTGACCGGGGCGTTGGTCTGCCAGCTTTCCTGCATGCGACGGGCGATGGTGCGGCGGATGCTGCTCATCGCTTCACGTCGGGCCGGCGGCTGTGACGATGGCCCTGGCGGTGAATTGACCTGCTTGAGCATCTGCCGCACCACCGCCTCTACGTGGTCGCGTTCGATGCGTGTGTCGGGATAGCGTTCGGCCAGTGTTTGCAGGTCCAGGCCATAGGCTTCGATCAGACGTCGAGCAATCGGGGAAATGCGTACCGGCTGGGCGGTCACCCGTGAGGCAGAGGCCAGGCGGGCAGCCAGGGCTTCCACGTCACGTGCTCTCACACAACCATCAGGGCCGGTGGGTGCGGCCTGTCGCCAGTCGACGTCCAATTCGCGGGCCCGGCGACGCGCGGCGGGAGTGGACGGGGGTCGCTGTGACAGCGTCCCCTTCACCTGGTCAGTTGTCACGTCAACAACCTGGGCAGATGAGCTCACCGCCGGGGGCGAGGGCGGCGTCGGGGTAGATTCCGTCTTTGACGAATGTATGTCCGGCAGCGCCTCTCCCTCGGCCAGAATGTAGCCCACCACCTGTCCCACCGGAATGGGACCGGATTTCTGGTGGTGCAGGATGTGGAGAGTGCCATCCGCTGCGGCTTCAACATCGACGGCAGCTTTGTCGCTCTCGACGACAAAAAGGACGTCGCCGATCCTGACCTGATCACCGTTCTGTTTCACCCACTCAATAATTTCACCGCTGTCCATCGACAATCCCAGTTGTGGCATCACAATTTCGTGGCTCATTGTTTGCTCGCTACGCCCGCATTTTGTGCACGATGTCGATTATTTGCTGAGTCGAGGGGATTGTTGCGTCTTCGAGATTGGGGGCGAAAGGGATCGGCACATCGGCTGCTCCCAGCCGTCTCACCGGTTCGTCCAGATAGGCAAATGCCCCCTCTGCAACCCGGGCGGCAATCTCTGCTGTGACGCCATAATTCTGATACCCTTCATCGACCACCAATACATGGCCGGTTTTGATGGCCGAACGAATCAGTGTCTCCTCATCCAGCGGGGACAGGGTGCGGGGATCAATAATTTCCACGGCAATGCCCTCTGCCGCTAAAACCTCTGCCGCCTGCAAAGCCGTGATCACCATACTGGATGTGCAGATGATAGTCGCATCACCTCCTTCACGATGAATCCGGGCCCGGCCAAAAGGAATGACATAGTCTCCACCAGGTACAGGGCCCTTTTGAGTATAAGTCATCTTGTCTTCCAAGTAGATGACAGGGTTATCGTCACGAATGGCTGTCTTGAGCAAGCCTTTGGCGTCCTCAGGGGTGGACGGCATGACTACTTTCAGACCAGGAATATGACTCATCCAGGCTTGCAGGCTCTGGCTATGCTGGGCCGCTGCTCGGCGACCGGCTCCCATCGCTGTACGGATGACCAGCGGAATCCTGGTTTGGCCGGCGGTCATGTAGCGAAGCTTGGCAGCCTGGTTGACGATCTGGTCACCTGCCAGCGGTAAGAAATCATTGAACATGATTTCGACGATCGGGCGCAGACCAGTCATGGCTGCGCCAACAGCCAAACCGACTACCCCAGCCTCGGCAATGGGTGTGTCCAACACTCGATCAGGGCCGTAGGTGTCAAGCAACCCCGCAGTCACTTTGAAGACGCCGCCGGCAACGCCGATGTCTTCTCCCATAATGATGACGGAGTCGTCACGGGCCATCTCTTCGCGCAAAGCCTCGTTGATAGCCTCTCGCATGGTCAGTTCGCGTTCCTGGGCCCTTTCAAGCATAGACATCGGCGTACACCTCCGCAATGTCTGGATAGGGAGACTGCCTGGCGAATTTTACTGCTGCCTGAATGAGTTGTTCCTCATCTGCATCGATTCTCGTCAATTCTTCTGAAGTCACTGCTTCACTGCTAAGCAGATATTCCTTCAATCGACGTATGGGGCATTTTTCCGTCCAGGCATCGATCTCAGCCTGACTACGATAGCCATAGGTGTCGCCCTGATCCCCCATGTGGTGCCCGCGCCAGCGGTAGGTTTTACATTCAAGAAAAGCCGGTCCCTTTCCCTCGCGTGCGTGACTAACCGCCCATTGGGCGGCCTGATGGACCAGTAGCACGTCGTTACCATCTACCGTTTTCGCCGGGATGTTCATGGCTTCCGCTCGGGCCGGGCCGCTACCGGCAGTGGATTCGTCACTGGAGGTATACTCGCCATAGCCGTTGTTTTCCATCACGTAAACCACCGGTAGTTGCAATATAGAGGCCATGTTTGCGGTCTCATAGAAGATGCCCTCATTGAGGGCTCCATCCCCAAAAAAAGCCACCGAAATCCGGTTTTCGCCTTTGACTTTGGCAGATAGCGCCGCACCGGTGGCAATTCCCAGACCGCCCCCCACGATGCCATTCGCCCCCAAAATCCCCAGGTTCATATCAACGATGTGCATACTGCCGCCTTTGCCGCGATTATAACCAGTCGCCTTGCCCAGCAATTCTGCAAACATGCGTTTGGGATCTCCGCCTTTAGCCAGAAGGTGCCCGTGTCCACGGTGCGTGCTGGTGATGTTGTCGCTTTGCAAGAGATTAAGACATACGCCGACCGCCACGGCTTCCATACCGGTATACAGATGAGCCAGGCCCGGCATTATCCCGCGACTGTAGATGTCATAGACCGTCTCTTCAAATTTGCGGATGCGCACCATGCGACGATACATTTCCAGCGCTGTTTTCAGTGGCAGTGCCCCATCCGACCCCGGCAGACTGGATTGTAGCGATGCTTTCATGAATTCACCCCTTGCGAGGGAAGCTAGGATTTGTAACGGGTATTGATCTCGATGCCAAGTGCATCCAGCACCTGGTTCATATGATTGATCATCGCCTGGCGGGCTGCCTGTGAATCGTGGTCGGCAATCGCTTTAAAAATCTTTCGATGCCAATGACGTGCTTGAGCCAGGGCGCCGGGCACAATAAAAGCCTGACGACGGTTCGCATTCATTAGATCCTGGACTGATGTCATCACCATCAGCAGCACTGGGTTGTTGGATACCCGGGTAATGTACAGATGAAAAGCAGTGTCCCTCTGGGCGTGCTGATCAATTGTGTCATCTTCGGGC